>JASEGZ010000090.1 GCA_030018935.1 Syntrophales bacterium | reverse complement strand
CCCCGAAAGGGGGGAGAGGGCGGGGTGAGGGGGAATAGTAGACCGTGTTCTCAACCGTCCGAGAATAAGAGAAAGGAGGCGATGTTTTGTGAGATTGCAATTAACCATCGAGGTATGGAAAAAAGGAAATTGGTATTTGGCAAGGACACCAGAGTTGGATTTTATCTCACAGGGTATGACACAGGAGGAAGCAAAAAAAATCTTTTAGAAGTGGTAAAAATACAATTTACAGAGATGAAAGAGATGGGCACTCTTGAAGACTACCTTCTGGAATGTGGTTTTGAAACAAAGGATAATGATATAATGCCCCAGACCGAGATGGTTGGATTTGAAAAATCTGTGGTTTCAGTATAGTTATGCCTCGAATAACTCCGGTCGATTACAAGACTCTTTTAAAGGTTCACATCATATCCTGACTTACGTTGGTGCAAAACGGGCAATAGTAATCCCGGAATACGATGAAATAGATGTAGAAATCATCAAGAACAACATGCGAACTGTGGGTATGACAAGAGAGCAATATTTTGAGTTACTCCTGACTTTCGCCAGTTATTTAGAATCAATTGATTTTATTGATAAATAGAGTTTATTATGTATAGCCTAATTTATATGAATGCGAACATCACTTTTTATACGATTAATAGTAAGAATTCTCTTGACAAGATCACAATTATATTATATTGTATATCCTAATCATGGCTTCCCTTCTCAAAAAGATCATTAAGGGTAGACCCTATTATTATGCCGTGGTCTCTAAGCGGATCAATGGGAAACCCAAAATTGTCAAACAGACTTATCTGGGAACGGCCGAGGCCATTATCAAAAGGCTTACGACCATTCCCGATCCTCTGGAGGTCGAGCACACCGCTTTTGGGGAAGTCGCTGCCCTTTGGGCCCAGGCTGAAGAACTCGATCTGATCCACCTGATCGATGGGGTGATTCCTCAGCATGGGAATCGGGAAGTCTCCATTGGAACTTTCCTGACCGTGGGAGCCATCAATCGAGCTGTGGACCCTCGAAGTAAGGATGGCGTAGGGCGGTGGATGAAGAAGACGGTCTTGGGGGATCTCCTGGGCCAGCCTGCCGGGGCGTTTGACAGCCAAAGCTTCTGGGATGCCATGGATTTGGTTGAAGATCATCATGTGGAGGCGATTGAGGAAAAGCTCTGGAAAAAGATTCTCACCCTTTATCGCCTTCTCACGGATGTCCTGCTTTGGGACACCACAAACTTTGCCACCCATATGGATGGTCTGACTTCCTCTGAGTTGGCCCAACGGGGAAAACCCAAGCAGGGGAGTTTGGACCAGAGGCTGATTGGTTTGGGAATGGCGGCGACGCCTGTGATCGGGCTTCCCTTTCTGCATAAGGTCTATGCCGGCAACCAGCATGATGCCAAACTGTTTCCGGAGGCCCTCCGTCTTCTGGTCAATCGCTATCAGCACTTGGCGAAGACCTCCGCTGGGCTCACCCTGATCATCGACAAGGGGAATAACTCTAAGGAAAATATTGAGTTTGGAAACGGCCAGGGCGTTTCTTTCATCGGAAGTCTTAAG
>JASEGZ010000089.1 GCA_030018935.1 Syntrophales bacterium | reverse complement strand
TTCGGGGATTAACTTTGTATTGTAAGCATCCCCAGCGGCATAGTGTTCACCAATTTTGACGGGGTCGACATCATAACCATAAATATTTTTGAGATCTTGGTAGTTTGCTCCGTAATCTTTTAATAATTTTAGCTCTTCATTCCGCCAAGTGTTCCACCAATTATAAGCGTCATTCACATTTCCATCGAGGTCTTGTCAATAGGTGTGTAAAAAGCATTTAGGCGGCTATCCTTTCCATTGCCTTTGATTCATGCTTCATGACTCCATCGACAAACTTTTTCCCTGCATACACATCAGACAATAACCAATATCCTTTTAATGTGCGGAAACTCTTTTCCGCGACTTGTAGAAGCTTCCAGATCATCGCTGTTGCGTTCTGGATCTTCTTGAAACGCTTTGCCGCATCCGTTCTCAGTCTCACCGTGCTAAAAGGTGATTCCACTACGTTTGACGTGCGGAGGTGCACCCAGTGCTCCTTAGGGAATGAATAGAATGTCACCATGCGATCCCAGTCCCTCAAGAGTTTCTCCGTAGCCTTCGGATAATCCTTCCGATACCGCTCAAGGAATGCATCTCTGAGTTTTATACATTCTTTAAGTGTTGCTGCATAAGGAATACGCTTGAGATATTCACTGGCCTCAAACCGTATTCTTTTTGGCAGTGAGTCCAGTACGTTTCTGATCTTGTGGTTCCAGCACCTCTGCTCATTCCCTTTCGGATGTATCTCTCCAAGGGCAGACCATATACCAAGGTGCCCATCTGCAATCGTCAAGCTGCCAAGTTTGAGTCCCCTGGTTGTCATATCTCTCAAAACCCCGCTCCAGGATTCCTTGCTCTCACGATAGCCACTCTCACAGGCAAGAAAAACTTTCTTGCCATTGGTGAGCGCTCCGATTATTATCAGAAGCGCAGCCTTGTCTTTTTCAAGGCCAGCCTTCACGTATATCCCGTCAGCCCATTGATACACCACTTTCAGGTTTGATAAATCCCGCCCCTTCCATTCCTCATACTCCATCTGCCATTTAGCCTTCAGCCGCTCGATTGACGAGACCGACAATGGCGCTCCCTCTCCCAGCAATCCCCGGAGTGCCAACTCAAAGTCCCCTTTGGCCAGTCCGTGCAGATACAGCTCCGGCAGAAGGTGCCCTACTTCTTTCGACCGGCGCTTGAAATAGGGGAGTATCTTGCTTTCAAAATGATCTTCCGTGCCCCTTACACGAGGACGCCGCACCGTTATCGTCCCGTTCATCAAGGCGAATTTCTTCGGCTTGCCGTGGCCGTTCCTATATCCGGCGGTGCCGTCCACTAACTCTATCCTCTCGGATTTCTTTCTTCCCAGAAATTCCTCGACTTCTTCTTCCAAAATATCTTGAATGTACTCCTGAGCTTTCAACCGAACCATATGCTCCAACATCTCATACGTCCTGCTTGACTGCTTTGCTGCCTCAGTGATACCCTTTCCCATGGTGGTGTCTCCTTTTTCTTTGTTGATTTCCACTTCAACATATTAAGATTTAGGATACACCGCCTGTTTTCTATTTACACACTTTTTTATTGTACCTCACGGCAAAGGAAAGGTCATTCAGATTATCGAGCATTCAATTGACATCAGCGAGCGCAAACGCTCCGAAGAACAAGTCCTAAAATTATCACAAGCAGTCGAGCATATCCCGAACTCTGTCATTATTACCGATACTACAGGAACAATTGAATACGTCAATCCGAAATTCATCGAAACAACAGGCTATACCCCTGAAGAAATTGTCGGCAAAAAGCCGAGCATCTTAAAATCAGGTCAGACGCCTCCTGAAACGTATAAAGAACTATGGGATACAATTACCTCGGGCGAAGTATGGCAGGGGGAACTTGTCAATAAGAAAAAAAACGGGGTGATTTTCTGGGAGTCTGCATCCATAGCGCCTATAAAAAATTCTGAAGGAGTCATTACCAACTTCGTAG
>JASEGZ010000088.1 GCA_030018935.1 Syntrophales bacterium | reverse complement strand
CACCGGAAAAAGAAGCTGAAATCAGGATAATCAATGTGTCGTTGTAGGGTTAATACCTTTTAAAATTCTGTCAAGAGTTTTGTTAAGATTACGCTGCCTCTCTTCTCTGCTCTGAGGATGTTCGCTACCTTACCAACAATTATTTCCACCTTGCTGAAATTGGTGGCAGCGACGCACATTCCCTGACTTTGGTAGGAAACAGGTATACCATATTTGCAGGACAGAAGGCGGGGGACTTATATCAGGCCATACTGAGGAAAACTACCCGGGCTGCGGGCAGCAGTCTGGACCTTCTCACCCCCTCGTGGGGAGGGGGGTGATGGAGATGACTCCTTTCTGACCGAGGCATCACTCATCTGACCCGTAGCTTTTGAAATATTTGGTCTTGTTTAATGCCTCTTCAAAAGCAAGATGAAGCCTGTGGAAGGCATCCCTGGCTCCCACTTTTTCTCTATCGCGGATAAATATCTGTTCTTTTTCATCCTCCTGATAGGTCAAATTGGTACCTATGGTATGATACGCTGTTCCACACATCAAACTGGTTGCACCCAGGGCATCATAGGCATGGCGGCGGCACAGCTTCCCGATGGCAATGGCATCCCGGGGCAGGAGACTGATCGCCTTGGCCAGACCATAGACCTCTTGCTCCAGGTCTTCTAACTCCACGGCCTTGGTTATTATTCCCGACTGTTCCGCCTCATCCGCCTTGATGGTTCTGCCGGTAATCAACAGTTCTGTAATTTTCTTGCCATGACCCATCACTAATTCGAGGGGCATAAAAGGCATACCACCGAAGGCCAGTCTCTGTCCACGGTGGGCAAACCTGGCATTCTTCGCCGCAACAGCAATATCGCAGCTCTCTACAATATACATCCCTGCCTCGATACACCAGCCCTGGATCTGGGCGATGGTTACCTTTTTGCAGCCGAGGATACTCCCGGGCATCCCCATCAGGTGATCTTCATCTATCCGGAGTCTTGTAGCCTGTGAGGGGCGTACACCGGGTGCTCCACCGTACACACGATACACCTGGGAAAGGTCAAAGCCAGCGGAGAAGTTCTCTCCCTGCCCTTTAAAGATTATTACCTTGACTTGATCGTCATTGTCCGCCTGGTGTACTGCATCCTGGATTTCCCCCGTTACCTCTTGAGGTCCGATGCTGATGGCATTCTTCTTTTCGGGCCGGTTTATGATGATATAGGCTATATGGGGCACTTCTTTATCCTTCTGATAGATAATGGTCCTGTAGTCATGTTCTTTCATGATCAAATACCTCCCCTTCTTATCTGTTTGAATTTGTGATTGAAATACCTTATCTCCGCACGAGAAAGAAGACGGGAATACCCCGGTCATTTTCGTCGCTCACGGAAGATGTGTGGGAATGGTATAATGAAAGATATTGTTTATGTCAAGTCGGGGCAGTCTAATTTTTGATTTCCTCCCCTTTAGCAACAGAATACTGTTTTATAGTCTTCTCGACAACAAAAGGAATGGTAAGTAAGTAATTCCAGGACTTATTTATGCAATCATAGGCCCCAAGCTTCCTGGCCTCAACACCGATCCTTTCATCTTCATACCCTGTCATCATAATCACTGGAACGTGATACCCCTTTTCAATAATCTCTCTCAAGACCTCCAGTCCATCTAACTTTGGCAGGGTATAGTCTAGGAGCACCACATCATAATCCCCCTTATCTAACATAGCTAAACACTCTTCTCCAAAAACAGCAGTATTGATCTCAAAGCTATTATTATGTTTAAGAAGTATCTCTTCCACTAACTCTGCGTGGTCCGGGTTGTCTTCAACTATCAATATCCTTGTAGGTTTATATCCCATAAGTGTTTCCCCTATAGATAAGTGATCAAGGAAGCATAATATGCACTTATAACATTGTATTTGTCAATAAGTTTATACAATTCTTACGTTGTAGCAATCACAATATAAAGGTTGCTATAATATTTTCATGCAGAAAAAGTGGATAGTAACGAGTAAAGAGATTGGCTGGAAGATTAAAAAGCGGAGGGGTGAACTTGGGATCTCACAGGAAAGCCTGGCCGAGATACTGGGTGTTACATATCAACAGGTACAGCGGTATGAAAACGGA
>JASEGZ010000087.1 GCA_030018935.1 Syntrophales bacterium | reverse complement strand
TGAACTTTACGCGGTCTCAACTTCCTTCGGAAGTCGAGTTTTGCAATTGGCTCAATAGTCTAACAGTTAAACCCGGGGTAAAAAGCCTCCATCTCAATTGGATCCCCCTTGAAGGTCAAGAGGTAACCTACAGTGTAATGTGGGGGCTTCAGTCTGGCAACTATACAGACCAAAAAGATGCAGGAAATCTCAACTCTTGCACTATTACTGGCCTGGATCCAGATGAGATATATTATGTTGTGGTTGTGGGTTCAAAAAAAGGTACTGATAAGAAAGAGGCTGAAGCCGGTGGGCTCATGACCACCGAAGTGGCAGCCCGTCCGTTGAAAGACACTCTATCCCCTATAGAAAAGGAGTTTCAGGAAAGACTCAAGAGGGAATTGACAGCAAAGATAGAACGGGAGCTAAAGGAGGAAACCAGAAGCGAGATCAGAGAAAAACTGGATGAGGAAATTAGAAAGTTAGAAAAGAAGACTCCCAGAGATATAACAAAAGAGGATATAAAGAAGCTTGAAGAGAAGATAACAAAAGAAACAACGGAAAAGAACAAAAAGAAGCTGGAGGAAAGGATCGAAAGAGAATTAGAAGGGAAGGTCATCAAACAGTTTGGATATGATGTTTTCTCCTCAATTGTCTCCAGTTTTGCCCCTTTTCGTGGATTCCCTGCCCCACCTGATTATGTTATAGGGCCGGGGGACAGCCTCATCATCTATCTATCGGGCGGGATAAATGAGGATATCCCTGTAGTAGTCGACCGTGGTGGAAAGATAAATCTGCCTTTTATCGGTAGTCTCAGTGTGTCCGGGCTCAGGTTTTCAGAACTGAAGGACTTCCTTTCAAAGCAATTCTCTAGTACCATGTAACATTATATCTTTCGTATTTAGAGAAAGTATGATATTCTGGCGACAACTCAATGAAGGAGGTCGCCATGTCGCCAAGATATCGAGTAACACTGACCAAGGAGGAGCGCAAAGAGCTTGAGTCAATGACACGCCGCGGAAAGACCCACGCCAGAAGATTCATCCATGCCCGTGCTTTGCTACTGTGTGATGCTGGTGCGGATGGTCCGGCATGGAATGTTTCCGATGTTGCAACAGCACTTGGGGTGACCAGCCGGGCGATTGAACACCTCAAAAAACGTTTTGTGGAGGATGGGTTCGAAGCGGCACTTGAGCGTAAACCAAGGGAAAAGCCTCCACGGGAAGTCACGTTTGACGGAGCATTTGAAGCAAGATTGATAGCATTGGCCTGTTCAGATGCCCCGGATGGGCGCCGACGATGGACTGTCAGACTCCTTGCCGACAAGGCCGTCGAGCTTAGCTTTGCCGCATCCGTGTCGCATATGACCGTGCAGCGGGTTCTAAAAAAAACGAACTTAAGCCTCACCTCAGCAAGTACTGGAAAATCCCTCCCGAAAGGAGTGCGGCCTTTGTAGCCCATATGGAGGATGTCCTGGAAATCTATCACATGCCGTATGATCCTGACTACCCGGTGGTGTGCATGGATGAATCTTGCAAGCAAATGATCGGCGAAGTCCGCGAGCCAATACCGTGCGCACCTGGACAGCCGGTGCGCATTGACGACGAATACGTTAGAAACGGGGTAGCGGAGATATTTATGGAAGTGGAGCCACTGGCTGGGAAAAGACATGTAGCGGTCACTGAGCATCGCACCAGAAAGGATTGGGCGATGCAGATCAAACAGATGCTTGATGAACGCTATTCGAGTGCAATCAGGGTACGCCTGGTTATGGATAATCTGAACACCCATAATATTGCCTCACTCTATGAAACATTCGAACCCAAGGAAGCCAGACGTCTGGCGGAACGACTGGATATCCATCACACGCCGAAACACGGCAGCTGGCTGAATATGGCGGAGATCGAACTCAGCGTCCTGAAAGGACAGTGTCTTGATCGCCGGATCCCCGACATGGCAATCATGCAAGCTGAAGTGGCTGCATGGGAAAGAGACCGAAATAACAGCACGCGAAAAATTGATTGGCAATTCACAACACCGGATGCTCGAATCAAACTGAAGCGTCTTTATCCGAATTTATAGGCGTTACATGGTACTAGATATGAGAGTCTAGTTTCGGTCTATGTTACCATGGATCAGCTGAAGAGCATCCAGGTCCTTATCACAGGAGAGGTCCAACCTCCTGGGAGTTACCAGGTAGGTTCCCTGTCCACTGTTTACAATGCACTCTTTGCCTCCGGAGGGCCAACTAAGAAGGGGAGCTTGAGGAACATCCAGTTGATATGGAATGGCAGGGTAGTCTCTTCTATTGATCTGTATGAGTTCCTTTTAACCCTACAACGACAAATAAACATTGACAGGTGATAGATACTTGTGCGTAATCTGTC
>JASEGZ010000086.1 GCA_030018935.1 Syntrophales bacterium | reverse complement strand
CAGTCACTCCAGCGGACGGCGAGAAAAAGCGCTCGCCGCTGCTGAGTTCAAACGTTAGAGGTGATAGATATGGATACAAACAAATCAATAAAGATACTTGAAGCACTAGCAAATGGTATTGATCCAACGACAGGCGAGAAATTCCCTGCCCATTCTCCATACAACAATCCCGAAGTCATTCGTGGGTTGTATCATGCTTTAGAAATAGTAAGAAAGCAGAGACAAAAAACGAAAATGACTCTTGAAGAAAAGCAACAGGCCAATATTGAAAGAGGTCTTCCCCAAAATACAGGTCTTCCTTGGAGAGATGAGCAAAGGGAATACGTTGCGGCAAATTTCAGGCAAGGGAAAACAGTGGCTCAACTTGCCTCAGAATTAGAGAGGACAAGAGGTGCTATTATCGCTGAACTTGAGAGACAAAATATCATATCGCAAGAAGAAGCGAGGAACCTCTAACTATCAATTGTAAAAGTCAAGAAAAAATACAACCATGGATTTATAGACTTTTTATACGTCTCCCTATGTTTATTTTACGAATGCTCATATAGGGATAAGTCGCCAGTGATTAAAAGTAACAGACAGGTGCTGAGACCAAGAGAATGCGAAAGGCTTTGGGAATATCTCAGAAGAGATCAACACCCTGCTTCAACTTTTTCGAAAGATTGATAACAAGAAGATAAGGGAGGGTCTTATTAGGCGATTGAGCGGGATCATCGAATGGAGAGGACGGGAGAAATAATGGTCTTCTTTGACTTGGGTAAATATTGATGACCCCGTAAAAAGGCATGTATCTTTTCCGCCGTGTGTTTACCGATTCCGTCAATCTGTTGCAGCGCCTCTACCGGGGCCTCTCTGATCTTTCTCATGTCCCCGAAAAAGCTTAACAATGCCCTTTTTCTGTCCCCGCCGATACCGGGGATCTCATCAAGGACAGATTGAAAATCCCCTTTTTCTTTCAAATTACGGTGGTAGGATATAGCAAAGCGATGGGCCTCATCCCTTACCCTCTGGAGTAAAAAGAGGCAGGCGGGCCACCTTGAAAGGTAAAGGGGATCTTTTCTCTGGGGGAGATAAACCCTGTCCCCCTTTTCCCCCTTGGCCAGGCTAATCACATCAATCCCCTCTATACCCAGATCACGCAACACAGAAACCGCTACCCCGAGCTGACCTTTTCCTCCGTCAACCATTATCAGGTCAGGAAGGTTTTCCCTGCTCCTGTACCGCCGTTTCAAGACTTCATACATCATGCCGTAATCATCGGCGCCGGTGACTGTTTTGATCTTGAAGCGCTTGTATCCCCCCTTCCAGGGGTTACCCGCGACAAAGGTCACCATGGAACCGACGGCATACTGACCGCCGATATCAGAGATATCAAAGCATTCTATCCGCTCCGGCGGTTTTCTCAGGCGGAGGTGTCCGGCAAGCGTCCTGATTGTCTCCTCCGAGTTATCGGCGGACAAATATTCCGTCTTGAATATATTTTCGGCATTGCGCCGGGCGACACGGAGAATGTCCATCCCCTGGCCTCTTTTAGGCACTACAATTGATACTATTTCCCCCCTTTTTTCCGCAAGCCATTCCTCCATAACTGCCCTGTCTTCCATATCATCAGGAATGATAATCTTTCCGGGAATAAAGACCCCTCCATCATAGTACTGTTTTAGAAGCGATGAGAGTATCTCTGAGGTCTTAATGCCGGCCCTCACCTTAAAGAGGGGAAAGGCCTTCTTCCCGAGAAGCTTACCCTTTCTGATGTAAAGGACGCATATCTGGGTCAGGTCCCCCTCCCGGTAGAGACCGAAGACATCCTGGTCCTTAAATGACATGGAGACAATCCGTTGTTTTTCGAGGGTTCTCTCGATGGCCGCTATCCTGTCTCTCAGGACGGCAGCTTCCTCAAAGTTCAAATGCTCCGCAGCGGAATTCATCTGGCAACGGAGGTCGGCAATCAATTTATTCTCCCGACCCTCAAGAAAGGCTACTCCATCTTTTGCCAGTCGCCGGTACGCCTCGCCATCAATAAGACCGATGCAGGGGGCAAGACACCTTTTCGTCTGATATTCCAGGCAGGCCCTCTCCCGGCTCTTTAATTCCCGATCCCGGCAGGTACGGAGGGGAAATACCTGCTGGAGAAAATGGAGCGTTTCTTTTGCCGCAGCGCTGGAGGGATAGGGACCAAAATATCTGGCCCCGTCTTTTTTTACCCGCCTGACAAGTTGAAACCGGGGAAATGGATCATTCAGATTGATCCTGATATTGAAATAAGCCTTATCATCCCTGAAATTGACATTGTACCTGGGCCGGTGTTCTTTGATGAGGTTGTTCTCGAGGATCAGGGCCTCCTTCTCCGTTTCCGTAATGATAAACTCCACATCATGAATCCTGGAGACAAGGAAAGGTACCATGAATCGCGAATCTGTACCCCCAAAGTATGCACGCACACGGCTTTTCAAATCCCTGGCTTTGCCGACATAGATAACTCTCTCGTCTTTGTCCTTCATAACATAGACCCCCGGTGCCCGGGGGACATCTCTAATTTTGCTTTCCAGAGTATTTCTCATATGGTCCCCAAAACCAAAGATTGCAAAGATTCGGGCATTATACTAAAATTTCAACAATGGAGGCAATATAATTCCCTGTGATACGCTTTTAGCTGGAAACTGATGGTTGATAGGCAAACGTTTACAAAATATTATGTTAGTAACACGTGATATGTCCGGTTTGTAGCACACAATCTGTCCGGTTT
>JASEGZ010000085.1:1644-2898 GCA_030018935.1 Syntrophales bacterium | reverse complement strand
CCATGTGTATTGGTATTACTTAAAGATCGTTTTGACAACCCGATACACGTAGTTTGGGGAATTCCCAAGGGCACTTCTTCGCCAGCCGTTTTGGTTACTGCTTACAGGCCTGATGCCGATCGGTGGACAACAGATTTTCTGAGGAGAACATAATGAAAAAAAGACGACGTACAAAGCTCGTGTACGAGGGACAATATGTTGCCGAGGTTGATGTCGAATTGATCGATATGAATAAAGGATGGTCCCCTTATTTATCTCTTGATGATGCATACAAGCTGGATGATATTCGCAATGCATTGCGGCTGGGTGACGTTAAGAGTGCGGCGCAACTTGCTCGCATTTTTACTCTCACTCCTATCGCAGTATAGTGACTTGCCGGAGAACAAGCGGATCAACTCTGACTGAAAAAGCCAGGCCATTTTTAGATTTCTACTCATTTCATCGTTTATAATTACTTCTTTACTTTTAACCATCTTTTTGCTTGCTTTTTCAGCAGGTTATCCGTGTCGTTAGGCGAATAAAATAATAATAAAGAGATGTAAAATCTTGTGTTTTTTGAGATAATTGGGGAAATTGAAGAGATTGAAACCATTGCCATCGGTGGGAGGATCCGTGATATTATGCGGATTCAGAAACTGTATGGTCCTGGCAGATGGCGAAAGCTTAAAGGGTTTGCCAATGTTAAGCTTCAGACCGGCAACATCCGTAAAGCTGAATTGCACTGGTACGAAGCCCACGGCTTTGGCAGAAAGAAAATGAAAATCAAAAGGTTTTTGGATTGAAATTATGGGAAATCAAAAGGAAAATCATAAATTTGTGCTTTGTGTAGAGAATAAAGACTGTGAGGATTTGGAAAAGCGCAAGATTTATCAGATTTTACCGGATCATGATGCCGAAAAGGAAGGATATCTAAGAGTCATTGACGAATCCGGTGAAGATTATCTATATCCCCAGTCCTATTTCACCCTTGTTCATCTACCCCGAGAAGCGCAAGAGGCGCTGCAAGTATCAAAATAATCTATTTAAATCGCCTAACCAGTAAGGATTGATGAGACCTGAAAGGCCGCTTCAATCCTTTGTTCAAGAAGCCGCAGATTAACCACAACCACATACATAAGGTATTGCTTCGAAGGGGGTGTTCGGGAGGGGGAGAAAATCGGAAAGCTATAGGTGATTGGGCGATTCGGGGGACATAATACCGATTACTCGAATATCCCTCACACATCGAAATATTAGGTACTATGTCCCCCGAAT
>JASEGZ010000085.1:0-1544 GCA_030018935.1 Syntrophales bacterium | reverse complement strand
CGCCCCGAATACGCCCGAATACGCCGAAACGGATTTTCCGATGATGCCCGCGTTATCGGCACGGATACCAAACAAAAACCCGCGCGCCTGTTGATCGTGGACGGCCAGCAACGGTTAACATCCCTATAGGGGAGTAAACGGAACGGTTCTATTAAATTTTGCCCGCCACGGCAGATAACATCGGCTAAAAGATTGACATTCAAGTGCTAACGCACTTCTTTTAGCCCGTGTGCTGTGAAATTGCGCCCCTGAAAACCGTTGTAAAAAGCGTAGCGGCATTTTGCGTATCAAGGGGTAAACAAAAAGGAGAGAGTGATCCTTAGATAGGGTAATATTTTTATGCTGGAAATCAAACCGAGCGGTAGTTTGCAGGCAACGGTGAAGGTACCAGGATCGAAGAGTTACACCCAGAGGGCACTCGTCATCGCCGCTCTGGCAGAGGGGAAATCCTTTCTGCAAAATGCCCTCATCTCGGAGGATACACGGTATCTGATGGGGGCTCTGCGTTCCCTCGGTACAGGGATCCTGATATCCGGTGAGGATCTTATCGTTACGGGAACAGGGGGGTATATCGAAAATCCACATAAAGAAATTTTTCTGGGGAACAACGGCACCGCCCTGCGCTTCTTAACGTCGCTGGTTGCCCTCGGGAGGGGAGAGTATGTCCTCACCGGTGACAGCCGCCTCTGTGAGAGACCGGTTAAGTCCCTTCTGGAGGCTTTAAAGGCACTTGGTGTCTCCGCTCATAGCGGGAAAGGAGATGAATATCCACCCGTGGTAATTGAGGCAAATGGTATCCGGGGCGGCAGTGTAACATTGACCGACGTGGAAAGTAGCCAGTATGTCTCCTCGCTTCTCATCAGCGCCCCTTACGCTGAGGGGGATGTTAGTATACAGTTGAAAGGTCGTACAGTCTCTCTCCCCTATGTTGACTTGACCATAGAGGTCATGGAACTTTTCGGTATAGAGGTTACAGGAAGGGAAACGGGCAATTATTACGTAAAGTGCGGGCAACGATATGTTGGTCAAAGGTACCGTGTCGAAGGGGATGTCTCCAGCGCTTCATACTTTTTCTTGGCTGCAGCCCTCTGCGGCGGGAGGGTCAGGGTACTGAACATAAATCCCCATAGCCAGCAGGGAGACATGAGATTCCTTCGTATTATGGAAGACCTTGGCTGTTCCGTATTGTGGGGTGACATGTGTGTTGAGGTCTCGGGAGGTAAGTTGCGCGGCGGGGAATACGTGGCCGATATGGGCGATATGCCTGATATGGTGCCGACAATGGCTGTTTTGTCGGCATTCAGACCCGGGCGAACCGTGATTACGAATGTCTCGCATTTGCGGCTCAAGGAAAGTAATCGTATTGCAGCACCGGTGAATGAACTGAGGAGGATGGGCATTATCGCTGAGGAAACGGATAACGGCCTCATTATTACTGGGGGAAAACCGCACGGTGCCGAGATAGAAACATACAACGATCATCGGATTGCCATGAGCTTCGCTGTGGCAGGGCTTGCCATACCGGGGATCAGGATTAAAAACAG
>JASEGZ010000084.1 GCA_030018935.1 Syntrophales bacterium | reverse complement strand
AATAAAAGGCCGTGACGAAGATGATTCACGGTATTTTTATTTTTTTAAGGAATTAAAGGAATCATGATCGTGTACTATCCGACATTTGAGACATTTAAAAAGTTGGCAGAGAAAGGGAACCTGATCCCCCTTTACCGAGAGATCATGGCCGACATGGAAACGGCCGTTTCAGCCCTCAAAAAACTCAGTTCCAGATCTCACGTCTTCCTTCTGGAAAGCGTGGAGGGGGGTGAAAAATGGGGACGCTACACCTTCCTCGGATCAGATGCACGGGTAATTTTCAGTATCCGGGGAGATGATGTTCTGATCCGGGAAAATGGAGAGATTCGCCGCTACAAGCACAGGGGGGATCCCCTGGCGTTTCTGAAGGAACTGCTTGGCAGATACCGCCCTGTTCTCCTCCCGGGACTCCCCCGGTTTTATGGCGGTGCGGTGGGTTTTTTGGGTTATGAGATGGTCCGCTATTTCGAACGGCTCCCGGCCAGGGCTAAAGATGACCTGCAAACGGATGATGCCGTCTTTCTGATCACCGATACTCTGATTATTTTTGACAATGTAAAACACACGATAAAGGTGGTGGCCTGTGCCTTCACCGGGGAAGGAGATGATCTCAGGAAGGTTTACGAGGCCTGTACGAGAAAAATAGAAGAGATGATCTCCCTACTGGATAGCCCCATGGAAAAGAGAAAAAGTCCCCCGCAGAAAGAAAAGGAGATTTCTTTTCTGTCCAATATGGCGCTGGAAGACTACAAGGCTATGGTCAGAAGGGCCAAGGAGTATATCGTTGCCGGCGATGTGATCCAGGTCGTCCTCTCCCAGCGGTTTCAGAAGGAAAATGGCATGGATACCGTTGACCTCTACCGTGCGCTTCGTTATGTCAACCCCTCTCCCTACCTGTTTTTCCTGAAACTTGACGATCTTGTCCTCATCGGTTCCTCGCCGGAGGTAATGGTCCGTCTTGAGGAAGGGGTCGTGGAATTGCGGCCCATCGCCGGGACGAGGAGAAGGGGAAAGAACGAACAGGAGGACAGGATGCTCTCCGATGAACTCCTCCAGGATCCCAAGGAACGGGCGGAACATGTCATGCTCGTTGACCTGGGGAGGAATGACCTGGGAAGGATCGCCCGGATCGGCTCTGTTCAGGTCAATCAATTGATGGTCGTGGAGAGGTATTCCCATGTCATGCATCTCGTTTCCAATATCCAGGCCCAATTAGCGGATGGTAAAGATGCCTTCGATGTCCTGAAAGCGACCTTTCCGGCAGGCACCCTGACCGGCGCCCCGAAGATCAGGGCCATGGAGATCATAGAGGAAATGGAGCCCTCCCGGAGAGGACCTTACGGCGGAGCCGTCGGCTATTTCAGCTTCACGGGGAATATGGATTTCTGTATCACCATCCGAACTATCGTGATCAAGGATGGAAAGATACTTATCCAGGCAGGCGCCGGCATCGTGGCAGACTCTGATCCCGATGCGGAGTACCAGGAGACGGTCAATAAGGCCGAGGGGATGATACAGGCCGTTTGTCTGGCCGCTTCAGGGTTCGAAATAACACCGGAATAAAGTGGGGCAGAAAATATATTGAGAAAGGTCAATACATCGTCCTTTGAGGGAAACAAAAGATGATCCTGATGATTGATAATTACGATTCCTTTACCTATACCCTTGTCCAGTACATTGGTCAGTTGGGCGAGGAGGTGATCGTCTACCGGAACGATGAGATATCTCTGGAAGATATCGAGAAATTAGCGCCGGAAGGCATATTCATTTCACCCGGTCCCTGCACCCCCGAGAAGGCAGGGATCAGCGTTGACGTGATCAGGCGCTTTTATAAAACCATTCCCTTTCTGGGGGTATGCCTGGGACATCAGGCCATCGGCCATGCCTTTGGCGCCAACGTGGTCAGGGCTGAGAGGATCATGCACGGAAAGACCTCCCCGATCATCAATGACGGACGGACAATCTTCAGGGGTCTCCCCAATCCCTTCGCCGCCGGCCGCTACCACTCCCTGATCGTGGAGAGGGATTCCCTTCCCCCCTGTCTGGAAATCAGCGCCGAAACCACAGAAGGAGAAATCATGGGGATCAGGCGCCGGGAATACCCGGTAGAGGGAATTCAGTTCCATCCAGAATCGGTTCTTACGCCACATGGAAAGAGAATTATCAAGAATTTTTTAGAGCTGATAAGATAGTATAAAGTCGTAAGTCATACGCCATACGGCTGGAGTGATAAATGAAATTAAGAAATTCGAGGATGTAAAGGCGTGGCAAAAGGCAAGAGAGTTAGAGAAGGAGGTTCTGCTCTTGACTTACGACGGCGGAACTTGTCAATGAAAATGAGACACCTCCGACAAAAATTTAGTGTACCGCCGCATCACATCGCGCATATCATCAAGAATCTTCCTTGACATAGCTTTCTTCCTATATTATCGTATTTTTTACAATGAGAGAGAATATACTATATTGAATATTGAAAGCAAGCAAATTTGCCTGTTTGTCTGTCCAATATCAGGATATCAGGCAAAATTGCTCTATATGTAAATGTTAGATCACAAAGGGAGGAACACATGGCAATCTCAAAGTCAGATGCAGAGAAGATGCGGCTGTTGGCTCAAGAGGGAAAGCAGATTACAAAGATCGTGTTGGAAGACTTCCCACACTTGGATTATTGGGAAGTTTACTTCGAGGTTTATTCAGTCGGAGAGCGGAGTTCTCAAGGCATCAAGTACATGATCACGGCCCGCCTCAATGCAATGGCCGCGAGCACGAGCAAGTCAGAGCGCACCGCTATTGCCGAAGAGCTTCACGAACTTGTTTGGCATCTCTACGAGAACCACAAGACCAACCAAAAGAAGCTGTCAAAAATCAGGGCGGCGCTAGGAGCGTGATCTAACAAATCGCTCAAGCGGACGGGCGTGAAACGTGGTTGATTTTTCTGGAAGGCCCGTAGCCGCCCGCCGCTTACCTTCGACGTTATGTTCTGAACATTCCAATCGATATGTTGCTACGATATGAACGGAGGATTTA
>JASEGZ010000083.1 GCA_030018935.1 Syntrophales bacterium | reverse complement strand
GGCTTCCAGCCGACGTCAAAGCTACCGGCTTTAGCCGGTATGTGGTTTACTTTTGGGCTTAATCGGGGTAGGGAGGAGCCTCGCGGCTCCCCTCCTCCCACACCACCGTACATACGGGTCACGTATACGGCGGTTCGGTGGATTAAGTGTTTTCAGTCAGCCTGCCAGGCTCGGCAGCCCGAGGGAGCGGAAGTAGCGTCCCGGCAGTGCGATTACCAGTGCCGGGCTCTGACTCAACCTCCACGGACCGTGGGCGGACTTGCAGGTGTTCCATGCAAGCTCACGCCCCACTCCCCGCTTCCGGAGTTCTCGGTATCCCGCACGGCCCCACTGCTTCCAGACGTATGACCGCAATCTCCGGCGTACCCATTTGTCCAGGTCTTTCAGGGGCGAGAGGACTTCGGCAAGACCGAAGTACGCCTTCCATCCGAGGATGTAGACCCTCAGTTCCTCTATTGTCCTGGTAAGGGTATACCCGCGGGTTCGCCGTGTGATTTCACGGGTTTTCGTTTTGAAGCTTCGGGATTATAGGATTATAGGGGGACGCCCTTAAGAAACTAAGCCCCCCTCGTCTGTGATGGGACAATTTTCTTAGTTTCTTAAGGGCGTCCCCCTCTTGTCTGAACGCTTGCCGTTTTGTTGGATGCTACCAGACGTTTACTCCCCTTTGAGCTTTTCGAGCTTTTCCTGTTTTGTTTTGCAATCTATACACAGGGTGGTCACGGGTCTTGCTATCAGTCTTTTTTCGGATATGGGTCCGCCACAGACCTCACATATGCCAAAGACCCCATCATCAATACGCTGGATCGCCTCCTGCATCTTCAAGATCAATTTTCTCTCCCTATCCCTAATGCGAAGCTCAAAATTCCTGTCCGATTCGAGAGAGGCCCTGTCGGTGGGGTCGGGAAAATTCTCCTTTCCATCTGTCATCTCGGAAACGGTTTTTCCGGCTTCACCCAGTAATTCGTTGATTTTGTTTATCAACATGTATCTGAAGAATTCTAATTTCTCAGGTTTCATGGGTAACTTTCCACCTCATGCGAGTACTCTCGATGAAAGTTCCGAATGCTTCTTCATACATAAGGAACACTTTTTTGTAAAGAAAAAAATTAACATGCAAGCTCTGCAAAGTACGATAATCACTCCTCGCCGTAAAATTTTATTATCTTTTCGATAATCTTCGTCGTTGATGCCCCCCTGATCTCAGGAACAATAACCACCGTGCCGCCCCACTTTTTTACAGATTCCCGACCCACCACCTCTTCCTCTGTCCAGTCCCCCCCCTTTACGATGATATGAGGCTGAAGATATTCGATCAACTCAAGGGGGGTAGACTCATGGAAAATGGTCACATAATCAACAAATTCAAGAGATGCCACCATCTCGGCTCTTTCATCTTCAGGAACAAGGGGTCTTTTCTCGCCCTTGATGGCCCTGACAGATGAATCACTGTTGAGGGCAACGATCAGGATGTCCCCGGTTTTTTTTGCCTCCTTAAGATACCGGACATGTCCCACATGGAGGATATCGAAACAGCCGTTTGTAAAGGTTATCTTTTCCCCCTCTTTTTGGAGTCGGTCGAGTTCTTCCTTCAGTTTTTCCCTTGAGTATATCTTGTTCATATCTGCCCCTGGTCTGAAACACCTCTTCCTGAGTCAGGCTGAACAGCCCTGGCAAGGGTGAGGACGGCCACCTTTGCCGCTTTGCTTTTCGTTAATACCCGGGCACACTCCTTCACTGTACTGCCCGTGGTATATACATCGTCCACGAGGATGATGTTTTTTCCCCTTATCTTTTTTTCCTCGGAGACCTCAAAGGCACCTTGTACGTTTGTTTCCCTCTCTTTTTTCCCCAGGCTGATCTGTGGTTTCGTGTGGATACGCCGTCTTAGTGTTGTAAAGTCCAAGGGAAGGGAAAATCTCTTCGCGACCGCCAGGGCCAGGATAACGGACTGGTTAAACCCCCGCTCTCTTAATCTCTTCGGGTGCAGGGGAGCCGGCATGATCAACGAATACTCCTTGATATCAAGGGCAGGATATGCAAAATCCACCATCAATCTTCCTAAGATTTCTCCGACAGCGATCTTTCCCCTGTATTTAAACCGGTGGATCGCATCCAACATTGTAGTTTCGTACCGTCCGACGGCCCGGGCTACCGAAAAGTATGTTTTTGAGGTGAGACAATCACCACAGAGATGGTCACCACCATCGGGGCCGTTAAAGGGGATTCCACAACGGGAACAGAGAGGTGATTGGATAAAATTTATCCTCGAAAAACAGACGGAACAGAAATGGAAGGTTTTATTACGCCTCAGTACAACTCCACATGTCACGCACCTGGGCGGGAAAATAACATCGGCAAGACCTGTGAGGATACTTTTCAATACTACATTCCTTTATCAAGAGAGGTCACTTTGGTAACATCTTCCCCGATCTCCATCCTGGGAGCATCTGACCATAACCGCTCGAGATCGTAAAATACCCTGACGGGGTCGTAAAAGATATGGACAATTAAGTCATCGTAATCCATGAGCACCCATTTCCCCAGATTTTCACCTTCTACCCCTAAGGGGACAATTCCGGACTTTTTCAAGTTCTCCCGAATTGATGAGGCAAGGGCCCGTACCTGCCGGTCAGAGGTCCCGCTGCAGATAACAAAATAGTCGGCAAAAGTAGATAGTTCTTTCACATTCAGGATGATCATATCTTTCGCCTTATTTTCCAGCAACGCGTTAATGCACAGAAGAGCCCTTTTTTGTGTATCTATCTTTTTTTTGCCCAATAACACCTCCTTTTGTCTGTCCTGCGTCCGGTGGCCCTCATTCCATCTCAAACATTTGCCTTTGCAGACGTTTCGCTTCGCGAAGAATGATTGCGAAAAAATCTTGCATTAGCTACGCTGAATCTTCGATCCAGCTCCGCTGATTCTGCGAATTCGTCCTTATCTAAAGCCAATTTTCAGTCTCGCAAAGCTCTCTCAACTAAAGTAATTAAGTTGTTTTTTTAGTTGTGTCAATCTAAAATTGGGCGGATTGTTAGTAACACGTGATATGTCCGGTTTGTAGCACACAATCTGTCCGGTTTGT
>JASEGZ010000082.1 GCA_030018935.1 Syntrophales bacterium | reverse complement strand
GGGCGAGACGCGAAGCGGCTCGCCCAATTCACCAATTACCTGACTGGATCGTAACCACCAGGATGCAGAGGATGACAGCGGAGCAGACGCATCAGAGCAAGCAACAACCCCTTAAATGGGCCATGTCGCCTGATAGCTATTATCGCATATTCGGAGCAGGAAGGGTAGAAACGACAGCAGGGGGTAAAGAAAGGGGATATGCATAGCCGGTAAACTCGGGCAAGTATAATGAGTGTTTTCCCCAGAATTTGTATAAATATGCTATTTTGCATCTGCTTTTTTGAATAAGAGGCTTCCTAACTCCCTGCACACATCCTGATAAGTTAACGACGAGATATCTCTTTTTACAATGATCACAAAGTCATGAGAAGCTGAAAGCTTGAATTTATTTAATCTAAAAAACTCCCTTATGAGACGTTTGGTCCTGTTTCTTTTTACAGCACCTCCAATCTTTTTAGATGCCGTTGTTCCCAATCTTTTAGTTCCTAATTGATTCTGGCATACGATTGTGGTGAAATTTTCTGAATAACTTCTCTCGCCTTGTTGATATATAATCAAATATTGTTTTCTTTTTCGGATCCTCTCATGTTTGCCAAGGGTTTGTTTTTCCATGTTGCATAGAGCTCTGGTCCTTATGTAATAAGAATCCTGCCCGGACCTTTTCAAGTATTTCTGGAGGGTCTTTTCACAGTTAAACGGCCAGTCTCTTTCTCCTCTTTGCCCGTCTTCTACTCAAGACCAACCTGCCCCCCCTGGTGGACATTCTGACGAGAAAGCCGTGTGTTCTTTTCCTCTTTGTATTGCTTTTATTCGTTAAATTCTTTTTCATAAGGATGAAACCCCCCATAGAGAATCCGTTTTAGAAATCATAATCAGGATCATTTGTCAAGGCCAAACAGAAGTCTTTCACTATAGATAAGCAAATGCTGGGTGGCTGCGAATGGGAATAGACCGTCCCTGCCCCCGTCCACCTATTCAGGACATCCAGGTATTCCTTAGAGACACCTTTTTCCCTCGCAATGTCAAGGTAGTCCTCAACATGGCTGCAACCGATACAGCATGGTAAGCATTCAGGCATCAGCAAGATAAAGAAAAGTAACGAGTTACCCATAAAACATTGTTTTAACAATGAGAGGATGTCTTGTTTAAGCCTCTGTTTCTTACTGAAAGCTGACGGCTGATTGCTGAATGCTTACACCGCATGTAAAAAAACAAATAGGATCAATCCTGTAAATTTTTTCATTGTTTCTCTCCAAATACCCTGTGGAAAATAAAGTCCAGATATTGCAGGAAATTTTCCACCTTGAACACAGAGGCGAGGTCTTCCGTATTCAGGTAAGACATAACTTCCCCATCATCTGAGAGCAATTGTTTGAAGGCGATACCCTCCTGCCATGATTTCATGGCGTTTCTCTGGACAACAGCATAGGCATTCTCCCGTGTCATGCCTTTATCTATCAGCCTCAGGAGTACCATCTGGGAAAAGATCAGCCCTCTGGTCATGTTGAGATTGGCAAGCATTCTTTCCGGGTAGACAAGAAGACTGTCTACCATTCCTGTGAACCGATTTAACATGAAATCAAGGAGAATGGTGGCGTCGGGGGCGATGACCCTTTCCACAGAGGAGTGGCTGATGTCTCTCTCATGCCAGAGGGCCACATTTTCCAGGGACGCCAGTGCATACGACTTCATCAGGCGCGCCAGGCCGGACAGGTTTTCCGAGAGGACGGGATTCCGCTTATGGGGCATGGCCGATGATCCTTTCTGTCCGGGAGAGAAAAATTCTTCCACCTCTCGAACCTCAGTCCTCTGCAACAGTCTGATCTCCTGGGAAAACTTGTCAAGTGAAGACGCAATGATGGCTAAAGTGGAGAAAAACTCGGCATGGCGGTCTCTCTGGATGATCTGGGATGAGACAGGCGCGGGTTTAAGACCCAATTTGTGACATACGTATTCTTCCACATAGGGATCAACAAAGGAGAAGGTCCCCACCGCTCCGGAAATCTTTCCGTAACTGATCGTCTCCTTTGCCCGGACCATCCTTTCCCGGTTTCTCACCATTTCTTGGTGCCAGAGTGCCATTTTCAGACCGAAGGTGATCGGTTCCGCGTGAATTCCGTGAGACCTTCCGATCATCAGAGTATCCTTGTAGGCAAAAGCCTTTTTCTTCAGAACCATCAGCAGTTGATCTATGTCTCCAATCAGTATCGTAGAGGCATCCCTTAAGAGAAGGGCGAGGGATGTATCAAGAATATCCGAAGAGGTGAGCCCCATGTGGATGAAGCGACCATCCTCTCCCACCCTTTCCGTGACTGAGGTCAAAAAGGCGATGACATCGTGTTTGGTTGTCTTTTCGATCTCATCAATCCTTGCCACATCAAAGCCGGCCTTTGCTTTGATGTTTTTTAAAGATTCCTGAGGTATCTTACCCCTTTCGGCCATTGCCTCACAGACTAAGATCTCAATGGCGAGCCATTTCTGGTATCTATTTTCAGGGCTCCAGAGCGAACTCATCTCTTCTCTTGAATATCTGGGGATCAATTTTTTTCTCCTTCCCTCTATCTGTAGACCATGATAGTCTGATTCTACAATTTAAATTTACTATGAGTCAAGGATTTTGCCGTCAGATACCCCTTAAGCTTTTCCTCATAGGAGAACTTGCGTAAAAGAGTTGACAGCATCCTTCAAAATAACGAAAATCTTCAAAAACGGGAAAGGTGGCACACCATGTACTTACTCGATTTGGGAGTATTAATTGCGCTGGTAATACTGATCGTTTTAATTTTAACGCTCCTATTGAGAGGACATCCCGGAGATGTGTCAGCAAAGCTTGATGCATCTCTCAGGGAGCAATTTCTTGCGTTTCAATCCGACATACACAGGGAATTAAACTCAACACGGGAGGAGGTCGTTCGTTAGGTATCTCGAAGCATCCTCTCCCGAAGAAAAAGCAAGGTGCTGGAAGAGTTATGAAAATGCAGTAAAGACCCAGATTAAGAACGTCAGCGTCAAGTATGTAAAGCCGGAAAAAGGAACATCAGAATTTGCCCTCATGTTTATCCCTTCCGAAGCAATCTATTACGAAACAATAGCAGAAAAAAACTACCTGGGCGAACCGGCAAAGATATACGAATATGCCCAGGAAAACAGGGTTATCCCCGTTAGCCCCAACACATTCTATGCTTTTTTACAGGTAATAATTCTCGGCGTAAGAAATATAGAAATTATGTAACACTTTAGCTCTTTGAAAAAAGCATAAAATAATACTGGCGTCAATATCAA
>JASEGZ010000081.1 GCA_030018935.1 Syntrophales bacterium | reverse complement strand
AAGTCTTCGCCTGAAGGCGAGGGTTTTTCTCCCAATCCCCGAGGGGGACAATAATCGGCGAACTTGAATCACGGGGCAAAAGTAAAAAAGTCATAATTGGTCCAGATACTTGGGCACTTGCAGACAAGAGAATATTCTTTCTTCCAAGTCATGGTATAGAAGTCTTTACTCTTTCCCCTTCCGATGCGGCATTAACCCATAGTTTCAGTAGTTTTGCCAAGCTAATCCCAACACTTAAATCAACAAAAAATCGGGTCATTGACCTGTATCCAAATCACGCGGCTGTATGTGTGTGGATCAACTTAGGGAAAGATTTGAAGATTCTTCTTGGCGCTGATTTAGAGGTTCATAGAGAAGACTCCTTTGGATGGAAAGCAATAGTCACATCAAACACCCGCCCAGCAGGCAAGGCTCTTGTCATAAAGGTTCCGCACCATGGGTCTTCAAACTCTTATTTGAAAGAAATATGGACGGAGTTAATTGATCCAGATCCTATCGCAGTGGTAACACCTTTCACAAAAGGGAAAAAACCATTGCCAACTGATCTCGATTTGAAAAATATCCGTCAACATTCGAAGAGAACATACTGCACTGGTTCACGAACAGGTGGAAAACAGATAAAGCGAGACAGCAGTGTTGAAAAGACTCTTAAGGAATTCGCGAAGTCCCGTAGAGTCGTAACAGGCAAGATGGGACGTGTTACGGTCACATTTCCTGATTCGGCAAATATTACTGGTGTCCAAGTAAGTATCCAAGACCCCGCTCATCGATTATAAGCTGTATGCTTTTCGTCAATTCGGCAGATGCTTGGACGCCCTATTGTAAAGCCTTTATGATCTCCAGCAATACAACTCAGTATGTAAGAGATCCTACAGGATGATTTGGATAGAAAAGGGAGTCAGCAAGAACCTCTCAGGGCTAAATTATGCAACCCTTGAGCATGTTATGGTTCGTTATTTCTCCGAAAATGCCCTTCGTTTCTCAACCTCCCTTGACACATAGTCAACTATGTTGTGTTTCAAAGGAGTGCCGGGCAAAAACACCTCGGCAACGCCTAATTCTTTCATCTCTGGAATTTCGTCATCATAAATGATTCCGCCCACCACGACCAAAACATGTCCCAGATTTTCTTCCTTTACCCGAGCCATCACCCTTCGCATAGCCTGCATATGGCCGCCACATAAGAAGCTTAGCCCCAAAACGTCGGCATCTTCTTGAATCACCGCCGTTACCACTTCTTCTACTCTCCTGCCTGCGCCTAAATAAATTACCTCCATCCCGGCATCACGCAATGCTCTTGTAACAGCCTCAATCCCACGATAATGGCCGTCAGTGCCGATCTTAGCCGTTATTACCTTTATCTTTTCCTTACTCATGATCATTTGTCCCCTTATCAACCTTCAAAAAGGATTCTTTCTCTCACCGGCCCAATCGTATTCCAATCCATCAACCATTCTTAACACTCCCCTTATCTCGGCAAAAGTAACGTCAGCTTCCAAAGCTTCAAATACGCAAGGGACTAAACTATCATTGGTCTTCCCGGCGATATTGTATAACTTTTCCAACGCCCTCTTCACTTTTTCTTTGTCCCTCTTTTTGTCTCTCCATTCCACATATTCAGCAAGATAAGGCTCAACTTCCCTGGATACATCAGGCGCATACCTTTTGGGCTTGAAATCTTCTTCCGGTGGAATGATAAAGCGGTTAACGCCGATAACCGGCTTCTCCCCGCTTTCTATCTTCCCCTGCAACGCTATCTGACTTTTCTCCAGTTCCCTCTTGACCCAACCGGTCCGCATTGCCTCTAACCAGCCGCCCATTTTTTCAATCTTGTCAACCTCTGCCTCAATCCTTTGCGCCATTTCATTAGTCAGCCACTCCACATAATAAGAACCTGCCATCGGATCAGCCACCTTCGGCACGCCGGACTCATACCTTATGATCTGCTGAGTCCTGACGGCAAGAGTTGCCGCATCTTCTGATGGGGTGGCCCATGCCTCATCGTATGATGGGACCTGGATGCCCATGGCGCCGCCAAGAACACCGGCCAGGCAACCCAAAGTCCCCCTCATAAGATTGACTAAGGGTTGCTGTCGTGTAAAGCTTGACCCTGCAATATTAGCGTGAAATCTAAGGCATAATGCATTTTGGTCGGTAACTCCAAAGTCTCTTTTTAATGTCTCAGCCCAAATCTTCCTCGCCGCTCTAAACTTCGCTACTTCCTCAAAGAAATCCTGACTTACACTCAACACCGGCATCAACTTTTGCGCAGCGACATTTACGTCAATCCCCCTTCTTACCATCTCGCGAATCGTTTCATTACGGATGGCGATGCTATATGCAATCTCCTGAACGGCATCACAAAACGCCTCACGTATATCATAGCCGCTGCTATACCACCCGTTCCACTTGGATAGATTCCGGCAGACATATTCCAGGAAGTCATTTGACCATCGGAATATCGTCGAGGTGCGGCCGTTAAGAAATGTTATATATTCCTGATCGGGAACACAGGTGTTAAACAGATAGAAATGTGGAATCAGAGCCAAACCCCGCAATTTGCTTATATCGCACCCATGTTTCATGGCAGTCAAGATATAAGCTTGTGAAACGTCAGGCACAGCAGGAGCTGAAGAAAAGCTGAGCGCATCCAAGGGCAGACCCTCAAGCATTTCCTCTACATCTTTCAGGGAGTGCAGGCAAGTGCCGCATACCCCAAGATGACCATCGGCAGCCAGCTGGTCCGGCTCAAGCCCATAGAATGTCGGGTTGTCTAACTCACATTCTATAGCTGTCATGCCCTGCCCTATCAGGTATCTCAATCTCTCATTATACGCCTTCGGTGTGGATAGGCCGGTAATATTCCTGATATTCCATAATTTACCGCGATACATTTTGGGATGATGACCCCTGGTAAAGGGATACTCCCCGGGAAGGCCAATGTCCTCATGAACGTTAATTTCTGCAAGATCATCTTGGGTATATAGCCCTTTTACAGGAATCCCGGAATCTGTCTTGAAGTCTGTTACCGCTTCACGGTAGGCCTCTGTAATTTTCTCTTTTCTTAATTGATCGCTCATTGGAACCCCCTGTGCATTATTTATTGAGGCTTTAGAGGCTCTAAGAGTAACTATTCAGCCTCACTTAATTTAAAAGTATCTTACCCCCCCCTAAAAAAAGTCAAGGGATTTTTTTAATTTCTTTGATTTTTCTCTGAACTCCCTTTCTGTCACCAATACCATTCAAACTGCCTTCGAGGGGAATCCTTTTATTGTCCCCCTCGGGGATTGGGAGAAAAACCCTCGCCTTCAGGCGAAGA
>JASEGZ010000080.1 GCA_030018935.1 Syntrophales bacterium | reverse complement strand
CGCACCGGAAAAAGAAGCTGAAATCAGGATAATCAATGTGTCGTTGTAGGGTTAACCTAAACTTAATTAAAAAATTCCTGCTTGCAATTTTTTACAGGTTTGACCTCAGACAACTGGAAAAGCAGGCGCTTCGCTGCGATGGCATGGCACCTGAAAAATCTTCGATCCAGCTCCGCTGATTCTACGAATTCACCCTTCATGAAGCCAATTTTCAGTCTCGCAAAGGTCTCATGTCATGAAGCCCGAGACAATATCCTTTTTTTAAAGTCTTTCCATATTAAGGCATATTCTTCCAACAATTTGCCGGCGTAATCCATTTTTGTTATCCACGAGTTAAGAAGGGAGGTGATTTTAACATGCGTATCCTTATGTTTGGATGGGAGTTTCCCCCTTACGTGAGTGGCGGTCTGGGTACGGCCTGTTTCGGTATTACAAAGGCCCTGACGGAGCTTGGTTATGAAGTTATCTTCGTCTTGCCAAAAGTAAAGGGTGAAAGGCAACCGTCGCACGTGGGACTGATTTCCGCATCGGAGGTTCATGTCTCAGGTCAAGATCTTGAGAAAGATATCTTCAAGCGGTTGGACATTAGATTGGTCAAGGCCGTCCTTTCTCCCTATCTTGGCGAGGGCCAGTATAGAACTTTACTCGGGCAGTTGGGCGAGGGGGTTGAAAAAGAAACAGGGGAGAGGGGGTTTCTTGATATCTCCGGAGACTATGGTACAGACCTGATTTCCGAGGTATTGAGGTATGGAATGGTAGCCGGCGCTATTGCTCAAGATCTGTCGTTCGATGTAATCCATGCCCATGACTGGATGACGGTCTTTGCCGGTCTCCATGCCAGAGAGGTTAGTGGAAAGCCCTTTATTCTTCACATTCATTCTCTTGAGTTTGATCGGAGCGGCGAAAACATCAATCGGGAGATTTTTGACATCGAGAGGAAAGGCATAACAGAAGCCGATCACGTTATTGCCGTCAGCTATTACACGAAGGATATGATTGTCAACCGTTACGGCATTCCTCCTGAGAAGATATCTGTCGTCCATAACGCCGTTTCCCGCTACGAGGGGGAAAAAATTTATCACGTGGAAAACGGGAAAGGGCGGAAGATTGTCCTGTTTCTTGGGAGGATCACATTTCAAAAGGGTCCCGATTACTTTGTCGAGGCAGCGGCAAAGGTCATAAAAGTAATGCCGGAAGTAACGTTCGTGATGGCAGGGACAGGTGACATGATGCCCCGGATGGTTGAACGTGTCGCCGAGCTCGGGATTGGAGAGCATTTCCACTTTACCGGTTTTCTTAAGGGAACTGAAGTCGAACAGATTTACGCCATGAGTGATCTGTATGTTATGCCGAGTGTATCCGAACCTTTTGGTATCTCTCCCCTTGAGGCGATGATGTACGATGTGCCGGTGATTATCTCCAAGCAGTCCGGGGTATCGGAGATCATGCACCATGTCCTGAAGGTTGATTTCTGGGATGTGAATGAAATGGCCAATAAGATCATTACCGCTTTAAAATACTCTGCACTGACCGACGAGATTCTCGCAAGGTCTCGCGAAGAACTCCGGGATATCTGCTGGGAGAAGGCTGCGGAGAGAATCGTTGATGTCTATCGGCACTTGTTAAATTGATGATCTCAAATGTATGAATGAGTGACTTTGCTTTCACCCCTCCCTTGACTGTGAGATTTTCGTGATTATTTTAAATTTAAATTTTAGATGGTGAACAATATCAATATATTGAAAACGTACCGTCATCTCGTAACGGAAAGAAATCTAAAGGAATATAGGAAAATAAAGCAAATCATATTTATTTTGCTTTATTTTCCTAATAAATATGAAAGGAGGAGATTGTTATGTTTTGGCCGGAAGTCTGGAGATTTGGGGGAATGACGGAGCCGCTGGGGGAGATACAGCGCTTACAGAGAGAGATGAACAGGCTCTTTTCGGGGGTTTTTCAGCCATTCAGCCGTAATTTTCCGCCGGTTAATGTCTGGGTCGGTGAAGAAGATGCAATCATCACGGCGGAAATACCGGGAATGGATCCCGGCAAGATGGATATATCTGTTGTGGGTGATACCCTTACTTTAAGTGGCGCCCGTGAGATGGAAGTTCTCAAGGAAGGCGAAAGCTATCACCGTCAGGAGCGTAGTCACGGTCGTTTTACGCGTACCATGCAGTTGCCCTTTAAGGTTGATGCGGACAAGGTGGAGGCAAGATACGATAAAGGGGCGCTTCGTATTACACTGCCGCGGGCAGAAGAGGATAAACCGCAAAAAGTAGCTATAAAGTCTGCATAAAGAAAGGAGGGTAATGATCTTATGGAACACGAAGGAAAGAAAGTGCAAAAGAAGGAGGCACAGACCCCCATAGAGGCTGAACGAACCAGGAACCAAAAGGTCTATGCGCCGATAGTTGATATATACGAGAAAAAAGAGGCCGTGGTGGTGATTGCCGATATGCCCGGTGTGGACGAGAAATCAGTGGATATTACACTCGACAAGAATGTTTTGACGATTACAGGGACAGTGGAGCCAGCCTCTTATAAGGGCCACAGTATCGTGCACGCTGAATACGATGTTGGTGATTACGAACGTGCCTTCACGATTTCAGATGAAGTGGATCGTGACAGGATTGAGGCCTCAGTCAAGAACGGGGTTGTCCGTTTGACACTCCCCAAAGCTGAACGTGTCAAGGCGAAAAAGATCGCTGTTAAAACAGGATAAAAAGAAAGGAGGTAATGATCTTATGGCTATGAAAAATCTCGTCCCATCAATTTGGAGGAGAAGCGGTATTCCTCTAAGACGTGAAGAGAGTCCCTTCTACGCTTTTCAGCGAGAGATGAACCGGTTGTTTGATGATTTCTTCCGGGGGTTTGATATTGCACCCTTTGGCGCCCTGGAGGAGCGATTTGGGGGTTTCTCTCCTTCCATTGATCTCAAAGAAGATGATAAGGAGGTCAGTATCAAGGCTGAACTTCCCGGTATTGATGAGAAAGATATCGAGGTACTGCTTTCCGATGATACCCTGACCATCAAGGGAGAAAAAAAAGAAGAAAAGGAAGAGAAGGGGAAAGATTATTACCACATGGAGAGGACATATGGTTCCTTTAACCGTGTGATCCCCCTGCCGTTGGGCGTTGATACGACAAATGCCGAGGCGCATTTTAAGAACGGTGTCCTCAGCATTAAGCTTCCCAAGACTGAGGGGGCGAAGGCGAAGGGAAAGAAAATCCTTATCAAGGCCGAATAACCATTTCTCAAGCCTCATCTGATAGTATACCCATAGTATACCCCTTTCCCCCTGGGGGGAAGGGGTATATCTATTCTGTTGGAATCAGCTTGACAAATACCTTTCTGCTCCTCGGGCCATCAAATTCATAGAAGAAAATAGACTGCCATGTGCCGAGGATAAGAGCACCGTTTTCTACAAGGATAGTTTCTGATACACCGAGAAGAGAAGATTTTATGTGCGCGGCAGCGTTCCCTTCCCTGTGCCGGTAGTTGCCGTTGAGGGGGACGAGCCGATCGAGCCCCATAATGATGTCTCTGGGCACATCCGGATCGGCGTTTTCGTTAATCGTAACAGCGGCAGTGGTATGGGGGATAAAAACGTGGCAAATCCCGTTTTTAATCCCACTCTCCTTTAAAAAGCCCCTCACCTGTCCGGTAATATCGAGCATTTCAAATCTTGAATTCGTCCTCACAGTGAACTGCATCATTTTACCTCCCTTTTCCCGTTTACCATTTAATCTAACCGCAGTTTGTAATGAAACATCTTTCTTGACACCCTGACAAGTAATTTTTTATAGTACAACGCTATATTCATAATATGACGTCATATTCATTTATTTAGCCTTTTCTTTTACAGCAAATCAGGGGTGCATTGTTGTAACCCCTTGAAGTGACTGA
>JASEGZ010000079.1 GCA_030018935.1 Syntrophales bacterium | reverse complement strand
CATCAAAATCTTGTCCTCAAATGACGGTTATAGCTCCGCGAAAATCGGTGATTAAGGGAAAGAACGGCTAATGATTTCTTAGATTGGCAGGGCATGGATAGAGCGAACCGATTTCAGAGTATTGTTGATCTCTTTGGTTCCGAGAGCGTTGAGACAGAAGACGATTTAAGAGATTGGCTGATGGATAACAGAAATCTCTTGAAACTCATAATGATACATGGCATTGGCCCGAAGACCATCGATTATTTCAAGATTCTGACCGGCATTCAGACGTGTGCAATAGACCGTCGATTGCTCGATTTCCTGAAACAAGCTGGCATAGAAGTATCAAGTTATGATGAGGCTAAAGGGATTATTAATTTGTCAGCAGACATAATGGGGGTACCCCGTGCTTACCTTGACCAAAGCATATGGGAGTACATCGGTAAAGGAAGGCCACCAGCATGCAAATGAATGAAGAACCTCCGAACAAGGCAATCCAGCCGACCGCTTGCAGCGTCGGCTGATTTTTGGCGTTGTGCTGTTTAACTAATAAAGGAGACAAATAATGCCATCTCCTGATCGCAAAGGTATACTTGGGCAAATACGGAATCCTTTTAGTGTTTTTCGCTCTTGCCCTCTTGATTATTGAAGGCATAATTGGAGTGGTTGCAGCTAAATCACAAATGAACGGTCAATATCAATTTTATACCTTGCTTTTGATGGCATTTCTTTTTTTATGTGTCGTCGCTTCCGTTGTTCTCATCACAATTCGATGGCCTAAACATCTATATGAGCAGATCGCAGACAGTATTGACACAGTTAAAGAGATGCAGAATTTCATAAATAGTAAGGGATTTGCAGACGTTGTCAAAGATCTCACTTGCGGTTCTTGTGACAATTTTACAAATCAAAATAACGAGGAGGTGTAATATGCCATTTGATCCAAAAAATCCTCTGCAACACACAATAGTAAATAGTTTTTCCGGTCCACATAATGATTTTAGAACAATAGGTGGAGTAGTACGCTCTACTGGATTGCCATATGATCAAGTATCGGGATATGTCACCAGCAACCCAGATGTTTTTAGCCCAGCACCATTTCAACCTGGTGGCTGTGATGTATTCAAATTAAATCCAAGTTTCCATAATCCACTAGATCCAATTAAAAAATGGTAAAGCACAACAAATGTTTCAACCTGACGTTTTTCGCCGCTGCGCTCTGAAAAACGCAGGTTAAACAGGCGTTAGGGTGCGACACGATGTCGCATAGTTGAGTGTACTCAGTTAGTTACCTTGAGTACCCGGTATATTCCTACCGGTCCCTACGTGGGCGTGCTGCCGTTGCGCTGATGACGGGGTGCGAAGCCCCACGGACAATGTACCGAAAGGGGTTCAAATGGTGACAGGAGAACCCATCGGGGAATCCTCCCCTGTTAAGGGCTAGGGACGGATGATATGGTGAAGATATCTGAATGTCTGTAAGCGTCGTCAATGAGCACAGACCTACGAGGATTAGAATACGCCATAGGCGTATAAAGGTCGAAGGTCACTCCCCAGTGTGAGCGGCATGTGGTCAGGATGCAGGTCTCCTAACTGCCTGCACGGAACCGTTGAACTACCGGCGTAGAGGGCGCACCTAAGTCATCCATTGGATCAACTGTGTGGAACGTGGAAACCCAGTCCCGTCGCCCTTTGGGCAGACTAACCGCAAGGCATGCTGTTGGCGGGCTGGAACAGGATGCTGAAAGAAGCGAATGCCTGGCTGTAATGGTCAGGATATCCCGCCTTGTGCGGGACTCCGTAAGGAGGCAGACGTTCAGCGGGTCTCCGGTCGCGTGAAACGTGATTGAATCAGATGAAAGCAGCGAAAGCAAATGACGTCCACTGTTTCGGTGAGATGGTGTGCTCTGCATGCCCATGGCTATTCTGACGATCATGTGGTAACGTGAAGTAAATTTCAATTTGCGGGAATCCCCACAAGGGAGACCTTAGCGGAGGCTTGAGCGGTGTGACGGGAAACTGTCACGCACCGTTCTTAGGGGGCTTGGGGATGGCAACATCCCCCGGCTACCCGACCGTTAAACCGTTCCTAATGGGAATTTTACGGTAGTTGTGCAAAGGTCCCGGAGGTGTTGATAAATAATCGGTATTATGTCCCCGGAATAACCCCAATGTCCCCGGAATAACCCCAGTCCAAAGGACTACCGGTGGACCAGTTATGGTAACTATCTTTGCAAACACAAAAAGGGACTTGTAGATACTGAGGATACATGGGGATATTTTTCCAAAGATAGGACCATTGCCATAAAGAAATACCAAGATTTTGTTGAGAACAATGGGTCTGATGATAGATCTTGGTCAGATGAGTTAAAGGCTGGGGTAGTTCTTGGTTGTGAAAGATTCATAGAAAAAAAGAATAAGGTCAAAAGGATTTAGAACGATAATCGACCCTATTGATGAGGAGTGTACTGATATGCCATCATCTCTCATGCATCGTTACACGTATGGTAATTCTGAATGGCCTTCTGTTTTCTCTCCGGAAGGTGAAATAGTTTATAAAGGGCCGCGGAGAGAACGCGAGATGATCCTATTGGCTCAAAAGCAGATCCAAGCCCAGTATGAGACGGGACGTGGGATCGCCTTAAGCCAACTTGCGGGGGCAAAAGTGATCAGTGCAGAGATCATGAAGCAGACCGCAGTCCTGGAAATGGGGTTTACAAGGATGGAGAGCGCCCTAGGAGAATTCGCGGGTGATATCTCCAACAGTATTAATGAACTTGGAGACCGTCTGAGTGCTGATTTATCAGAAATCAAATGGCAACTCGCCCAGCAAGAAGAAAGTCTAAGAGAGATTCTGGCTGTACTAAGAGATAGTCGGAACAACGAAGCCCAGCAGCTGCTTCGCCAGGGATTGCGACACTATACGAAAGGGGAATTTGCAGAGGCAGAAGAGCGCTTTTGCCGGGCGCTCGATTACGACACAACGGATTATCAAGTTTTAATGAACTTGGCCTTCATAGAGATGCATAAGGAAAACGCTGACGATGCTTACCGATTTTTTGACAAGGCACTGAGCCTTCCAGAAACGCTTGATCCTGAATCCCGTTTTCGGACTTTATGGGCCACCGCTAGGCTATACTATGCACAGGGAAATTACGAAATGGCTTATAAGTATGCAATTGAGGCCCTTAAACATGGGAAGAAAAACAGACCCAAGGAACTTTTTATTGCAGGAACATACGCAGCTCTGTCTGGCAAGACCCCTATCGCCCTGAAGGAAATAGAAGAAGCCATAGATCAAGATTGTACATTGTTCACCTTGTCTACTTCATATCCGGATCTTCAGTCTGTACACCAAGAGGTGATAGGTCTGCTATCAAGAAAATCAAAATCTGCTCTTGATAGGGCAACAACCCGGCTGAGAACGCTTGAGGATATCTTTGCAGAAACATCGAAGGGTGGTAAAGTTTCTGAACTGGCCAAGCTGAAACAGGACATAAGCGACTATTTGGATGAAGCAAACTCTGTCATAAAAAATGATCCCGCTTATTCAGATTGCCTAACAGTTTCCGATAATCTAAACATTTTGGCAAAGACTATCGATAATCTGGCAAAGCTCCAAATGCTATATACTGAAAAAAAGAAGCTGAAAACCAAAGAAGAGAAAAAAAAATCAGAAATAGAATATTATAGGGAAACAATCCCACCAACGGCCGATGTCGGTGCATTCGGCTGTTTTTCAACAATAGCCTTTTTCGTTCTCTGGATAGTGATAACATTAATTTCCAATTCAGGCAGTACTGGTTTTACCTTGAGCCTTTTGATTGCGGTCGGATCATATGGTGCTGCGAAATTGTGGGAGATGGATAGAAATGAGACACACAAGAATATGAATAATGTTTTGTCAGATATGCAAAAGGAAGCAAGTGAGTGGTATAATTCTGCGTATGGACTCTCTTTGGAGATCAAAGACCTAATGTCTGCCAGTGATAAGCAGCTTGAATCTTTGTGCAGAAAAGGATTCAGAAAAGGGGCAGATTAATTTTATGAAGATGCCTAACCAGCTAATCCACCGGACGGCTTTCAGCCGCCGGTGATCAGCACGTTGGGTCAAAGCATGACTTGACATAATCTTTCCTGTGGGCTATACTTCGGATAGCCTATAG
>JASEGZ010000078.1:1822-4328 GCA_030018935.1 Syntrophales bacterium | reverse complement strand
TCAGATGCTCCGGGCGACCTTTTCGATTCCCCTTCGGATCTCTGCAAATTTCTCTTCCGGCATCTTCACTGAGATTCCCATCATGAGGGTCCTCCCCAGGATATCCTCCGCCCGGGGGATGTTTTCCCTGCTGTAGTTTACCTTTCCTTTATAGGACGGATCGGCGAACGGGTATTTTTTAGAATTTGCCGTGGAATGTGCAAGGAAATGCTCCCAGTTGGGCACATAGTGCCAGAGATTTTTCTTAAAACAGACCGTGTCTATCCCCTCGGCGCTCAAGGCCTTCTGGAGATTCTCTGCCATCTTTGCCTCAGGCAGGTTGAAGGCAAGAAAGGTAGCTGTATCCCCTTCGGGATCGGGAATATCCCGGAACTTTACCCCTTTTATTTTGACCAGGACTTCCTTGAGCATTTCCTTATTCTTTTTCTGTTCCCCGATGACGGTAGGTAGTTTCCTCAACTGGGCCAGGCCGAGGGCGCCCTGAAGTTCGTTCATCCGGTAATTGAAACCGAGGATGGTTCTCCCCTCCATCGCCCTGCTCACGTTGGGATTATGGTCATGTCCGTGGTCGTGGTACCAGTCGGCACGACGGTAGAGATTATCGTTGTCCGTCAGGATCATCCCCCCTTCACCGGTAGTGATTGTCTTGTAATAGTCAAAACTGAATATCCCCATGTCGCCGAAGCTCCCTAATTTTTTGCCCTGGTAGCTTCCCCCGCAGGCCTGGGCATTATCTTCCAGAACCATAAGGTTATGCTTTCTCGCCGTCTCTATAATTTTATCAATCCTGGCTGGCACCCCGCACATGTGGACGGGGATCACCGCCTTTGTCAGGGGGGTGATTTTTGACTCCATGTCTTTATGATCCAGGTTCAGGGATTCATCTATGTCCGCCATGACGGGGATTGCCCCGACCTCTAACACCGCCTCATAAGTGGCCACAAAGGTAAAGGCCGGGCAGATAACTTCATCTCCCGGCCCTACATCCATGGCCGTGAGGGCCACCTTGAGCGCCGAGGAACCGGACGTGACACCGAGGGCATATTTAGAACCGCAGTATCGTGTAAACGCCTCCTCAAATTCCCTGACCTTGAAGATTCCCTTTCGTTCTTTATCAAATCCGTACCGCATGAGGACCCCTGTCTTTAGGACATCTATCACTTCCTTTATTTCTTCTTTTCCAATCAGTTCCGCACCAGCCATCTTTTTGCCTCCATTTTGCTCGCATTCTAAGATACTATGTCATACGTCTTATGTCATACGTCTTATGACTTACGACTTACGACGTACGACTTAATAAGCCTGCCCGTATATCTTTATGGCATCTTCGAGGGTTACTTTACGGGGATTATTCTCGAGGGGTCTTGCCACGGTCATGGCAGCGCCGGCCAGTTCGGGGAAATCCTTCTCCGGGATATCGAGGTCTTTCAGTTTTGTATGGATGCCGCAGTCTTTAATCAGTGTTTCCACCGCCTTCACTGTTAGAGAGGCCGCTTCACGGGTGGATAGACCATCAATCACTTCTCCCATCGCCTGCGCCATGACGGCGAATTTTTCGAGAGCAGCCGGTAGATTGAATGTCATCACGGCGGGCAGCATAACGGTATTGGCGAGACCATGTGGCACGCCGTATTTACCACCGAGGGGATAGGAAAGTGAATGTACGGCAGTAACACCGGCGTTGGCCAGACCCAGACCGGCGTAAAGACTCCCCAGAAGCATCTGTTCCCTTGCTGGAGCGTTGCTGTCATCATGGACAGCGGTTCTCAGGTTCGAGGCAATTAAGCTGATCGCCTCTAAGGAAAACAGTTCACTCATGGGAGAGGCATTGATCGAGGTGTAGGACTCGACAGCGTGACAGAGGGCATCAATCCCCGTTGTGGCCGTTGGATGCGGGGGGAGACTCACGGTAAGGAGGGGATCGAGAACGGCCAGGTCGGGGTAGAGATAAGGACTGTTCATTCCTTCCTTCTTTTTAAGATCACGCCTGATAAACACAGCCGTAAAGGTCACCTCGCTCCCCGTTCCGGCGGTTGTGGGGATCATGATTTTTGGTAAACCGGGGCCGGGGACATTGTTTAATCCAAGATAATCTACGGCCTTTCCCCTGTTTGCCGCCAGGACGGCGATGGCCTTGGCGACATCCATGGCGCTTCCCCCACCGATGCCCACCACAATATCACATTTCTCTTTCCGGGCAATTCCGGCCCCTTCATCGGCCAGCTCCAGCGGTGGTTCTGCCTCAACCCGATCAAAGAGGGTAAATTTAAGCTTTTCCTTGTTGAGGAGATCCGAGATTCTATCCCTGAAGCCTGCCACGGCGAGATTTCTGTCGAGAACAACCATGGGGCGGGCACCCTTCAACTCCCGGATATGTTCAGTCAACGTATCAAAGGAACCTCCTCCGAAAACAATCTTTTTTGCACCTGTAAAGGAAAATTGCCTTATCATAATTAAGACCTCCGTTGAGTTATAGTAAGGGCAGGGAAGGGGAAAGTCAAGTGTC
>JASEGZ010000078.1:0-1722 GCA_030018935.1 Syntrophales bacterium | reverse complement strand
CTTTTTGGCGCCTTTGACCAGGATAAGGAGCATACCACCGATAAGAACGATCGAGGCCCCGGACGGTAATTCGAGGAAATAGGAGAGGAAAAGCCCGGAAAGGCAGATCACGATGCCGAATACGATGGAAAGCAACATGATCCGCTTAAAATTCATGGACATCTCGCCGGCAATCGCCACGGGGATGGTAAGCAGTGCGATGACCAGGATGATACCGACTACCTGAATCAGTGTCACGATGGAGAGGGCGACCAGGATAATCAGCCCCATGTTTAGCGCCTTTACGGGCAACTGCCTGGCCCGGGCGTACTCTTCATCGAGGGCGACAGACACAAAGCCTTTGTAGAAGATGAATATCGGCAAGGTTACGAGGAACAATAAAATCAGGGTAATGATGACATCTGTCCGTGGTACCATCAGGATGTTCCCGAACAGAAAGGTCATCAGATCGGGGGTGTACCCCGGCGTCATGTGGATAAAGATGATTCCCACGGCCACCCCTACAGCCCACAGGATACCGATAAACAGGTCACTTATCTTTTCTTCCAAATTTCCGATGATCCCCGCAGCTAAGAGAACAAAAGCGGTTGCCCCGTAGAGGGGTTTTACTCCCAGCCAATAGGCGATGCCCAGACCACCTAATGCGGTGTGGCTCAGGCCACCGCTGATAAAAACCATCCGTTTCGTTACAATGAAAGGTCCTATGAAACCGCAGATGATACTGGCCATGATGCCGGTCAAGATAGCATTCTGCATGAATTCGTAAGATAAAATATTCTCCATCGGTATCGTTGCTATTTAAGGTATGTCAATGTTTCTTTAAAAGGGTATGAGGGATGCCATGACCTAACAATTCTACGGGGCAACCATAGACATGCTCTAAGATATGGGCATCCAATTCCCCCCTTTCGTGGAAGTAGAGATTTTTGTTCAGACAGGCGATGTGCCTGTATGTGAGGGCGAAGGGTGTCGGATCATGGGTTACAACGACGATGGTCATTTTTTCATTGAGTTCATTCAGAAAATCCAGGAGGCTGGTTTTTGACGTGATGTCAATTGATGCTGTAGGTTCATCCAGGAGCAGGACCGCCGGTTCAGAAACAAGGGCACGGGCGATAAGCACCTTCTGAATTTGACCACCGGAGAGGTCTTTGACGTTTTCATGCCGCTTATCATGTAGATTTACCTTTTCGAGGATCATATCAGCTTTTTCCATATCGTCTTTTGTGTACCTCTTGAGGTAATTTTGCGGACTAATACATCCCGTGAGAACCATCTCCAGGGCACTGATCGGAAAATTTCTGTTGAAACTTGCAAACTGTGGGACATATCCCAGTCGTCCGGCGACATCTCTGAGAATACGGATAGAGCCGCTCCACGGCTTGATGATCCCGAGGATGAGTTTCAGAAGCGTTGTCTTTCCACCTCCATTGGGGCCTATGAGCAGAAGAAAATCCCTCTCGAAGAGATCCAGGGAAACATTTTCGAGAACAGGGATGTTTTCATATCCGAAAGATACATCGGTAATTTTAACGCAAGTCGCAAGTCGTAAGTCGTAAGTCATAAGTCGCAAGTCGTAAGTCGTAAGTCATAAGTCGTAAGTCGTAAGTCAAAAGACGTATGACTGACGACGTATGACTGGTGTTTTAAGATGCGCCCTTTATTTTCCCCTCTTCTTCAATGGCCATCTGTCTCAGGCCATACTCATCGGCAAAATATCTC
>JASEGZ010000077.1 GCA_030018935.1 Syntrophales bacterium | reverse complement strand
ATAACTTGGAGTTGAAGTTGGCAGTTTGATTTTTTTGATTGCACAGGTCGAAATATTCCAAAAGCAAATTCCTATCAGTTTAAATAATACGAAAGGAGTATATTAAAAACGGCCCCAACTGTTATTCGTGCCCTGGCAAGAGAAGGCGAAGAATGGGTAGATAAACATGACCTTTCCAGCCTTCGTCTTTTAGGTTCAGTTGGAGAATCAATCAATCCTGAGGCATGGCTCTGGTATTATCGAGTCATTGGAAAAGAAAACAGCCCAATTGTCGATACCTGGTGGCAAACAGAGACAGGAGGCATTCTTATCACTCCTCTACCAGGGGCAATGATACTTAAACCTGGTTCTGCCAGCAAACCTTTCTTTGGTGTAAAACCGGCTGTCATCAAAAAAGATGGTGAAGAGGCTTTTGTGAACGAGGAAGGTGCACTAATTATCAAATCACCCTGGCCAGGAATGGCTCGCAGTATCTATGGAGACCCAAAAAGGTTTTATGAGACCTATTTTTCACAATACAAAGGTAATTATTTTACCGGAGATGGAGCACGCAGGGATGAGGATGGCGACTATTGGCTTCTTGGAAGAATAGATGATGTCATCAATGTATCAGGACATAGATTGGGTACGGCAGAGATTGAAAGTGCCTTGGTTCTTCATCCAAAGGTAGATGAGGCGGCGGTGGTTGGATTCCCACATGAGGTAACGGGACAGGGAATATATGCCTTTGTTACTTTAAATGCAGGGATTGAGCCGAGCAAGGAGCTGAAAGAAGAACTTATTCTTCAGGTAAAAACCCAGATAGGCCCGATTGCCAAACCAGATAAACTGCAGTTTGCAGATGCCCTGCCCAAGACAAGGTCAGGTAAGATTATGCGTCGCATTCTACGAAAAATTGCTGGAGGGAAGGAGAAAGAACTTGGTGATTTGACAACCTTGGCTGACCCTTCAGTCATCGAAAGTTTAATAAGAGAAAAGGGTTAAGGGTTTGAGGGAGCAAGGGATCGAGGGTAAGAAAAAGAGAGGGTTTCTCTTTCTTTTCTTACCCTTGAACCCTTGCTCCCTCGACCCCTCAAATCCTTTCTGTATTATACGAGGGGCAGACCCCAATTACACCCCTTTATAATTTAGGCTATTTATAAATTAGCATAAATAAAGTATTTTGTCAAGAAAAATTTAACAAAAAAGGAGCTGAAGTTATGTCTAAACTCAAGGATATCAAAAAGGTTATGATTATTGGTTCAGGCCCTATTATCATTGGTCAGGCCTGTGAATTCGACTATTCCGGCACTCAGGCCTGTAAGGCCTTAAGAAAGTTAGGATATGAGATTCTGCTTGTCAATTCAAATCCTGCTACGATTATGACAGACCCGGGTATGGCCGATGCGACCTACATTGAACCACTTAACCTGGAATCCATAACCGAGATCATCAAGAAGGAACGGCCTGATGCCCTGCTTCCGAACCTGGGTGGCCAGTCAGGGCTGAATCTTTCGTTAGAGCTTGCCAGGAAGGGGGTGTTGGAGAAGTATGGTGTTAAGGTAATTGGGGTAAATATTGATGCCATTGAACGCGGGGAAGACCGACTGGCATTCAAAGAAACCATGAATCGCCTCGGCATTGAAATGCCTCAAAGCGAGATTGCCTATACCGTGGAAGAGGCAGAGGAGATTGTTAAAAAACTCGGATTTCCGGTGGTTATCAGACCTGCTTATACCATGGGCGGCACTGGTGGTGGCCTGGTTTATAATATTGAGGAATTTCGAACCGTGGTCTCTCGCGGCTTGTCCGCCAGCCTTGTTGGCCAGGTTCTGGTGGAAGAATCCGTACTCGGCTGGGAAGAGCTGGAACTTGAAGTAGTACGTGATGCCAAAAACCAAATGATTACTGTCTGCTTTATTGAAAATGTGGATGCCATGGGTGTACATACCGGCGATTCTTACTGTACGGCACCCATGCTAACCATTGATCCCCAGCTGCAGAAACGCTTGCAGAAGTATTCCTATGACATTGTTGAAGCTATTGAGGTTATCGGTGGAACCAACATTCAGTTTGCCCATGATCCCAAAACCGGACGGGTGGTAGTCATTGAGCTCAACCCCCGCACCTCCCGGTCATCGGCATTGGCATCAAAGGCCACGGGTTTCCCTATAGCCATGGTTTCATCCATGCTGGCCGGTGGACTTACCATGGATGAGATACCATACTGGCGTGACGGCACCCTGGAGAAGTATACCCCATCAGGGGACTATGTGGTTGTTAAATTTACCCGCTGGGCATTCGAGAAATTTAAAGGTATCGAGGATAAGCTGGGTACCCAAATGCGGGGTGTGGGTGAGGTGATGAGCCTTGGAAAGACCTACAAGGAAGCCTTCCAGAAAGCCATTCGATCTCTTGAGAATGGTCGCTATGGCCTTGGCTTTGCCAAGGATTTTCATACAAAGTCACTTGCGGAATTGATGGGGATGCTCACCGATCCCTCAAGCGAGCGGCAGTTCATTATGTATGAGGCATTGCGCAAGGGAGCGGATATTAACACATTGTACCAACGGACATATATCAAACCCTGGTTTATTGAGCAGATGAAAGAATTAGTGGAATTAGAAGAACAACTTCTAAAGTACAAAGGTACGCTCCCGCTGGATGAGTTGCTTGTTCAGGCTAAAAAGGATGGATTTGCGGATAAGTATCTGGCGAAGATACTTAATGTGTCAGAGGCAGATATCCGTGGCAGGCGCACTAAATTGGGTGTGGTGGAGGCCTGGGATGCAGTGCCTGTGAGCGGTGTGGAGGATGCAGCCTACTACTATTCGACATATAATGCCCCAGACAGGGTTGGTGTGAGCTCTTCACGCAAGATTATGGTCCTTGGTGGTGGGCCTAACCGGATCGGACAGGGGATTGAATTCGACTACTGCTGTGTACATGCCGCATTCGCCCTGCGGGATCAGGGTTATGACTCCATTATGGTCAATTGTAATCCAGAGACTGTCTCAACCGACTATGATACCTCTAATAAGCTGTACTTCGAGCCATTGACAGTAGAAGATGTTCTGGCTATCTACGAGAAGGAAAGACCCGAAGGTGTTATTGTGCAGTTTGGCGGACAAACACCGCTTAATATTGCAGCAGAGTTAGCTTCTGAGGGTGTCAACATTCTTGGCACAAGCCCTGAAACTATTGACCTTGCAGAAGACCGTGACCGGTTTCGTCTCATCATGAAGGAATTGGGTATTCCACAGCCTGTCTCCGGCATGGCCAGTACACTTGCTGATGCCCTGGCGGTTGCCCAAAAAATCGGCTATCCTTTGATCGTTCGTCCGTCGTATGTTCTGGGCGGACGTGCCATGGAAGTGGTCTACGACGAAGAAATGCTGAGGGAATATGTTAATGCGGCCGTGGATGTCTCCCCGGAGAGACCCATTCTTATTGAACAATTTTTAGAGGATGCCATAGAAGCTGAGGCAGATGCGATTGCAGACGGGACCAACGCCTTTGTGCCTGTAGTCATGGAGCACATCGAACTGGCCGGAGTTCATTCCGGAGACTCTGCGTGTGTGATCCCACCGGTGAGCATTCCTCAAAAACACATTGACACCATTGAGGAGTACACTAAGAAGATCGCTGTGAAATTCAATGTGGTGGGGTTGATGAACATTCAGTATGCCATTGCCAACGACAAGGTCTATGTGTTGGAAGCGAATCCACGGGCAAGCCGTACCGTGCCGTTGGTAAGCAAGGTATGCAATATCCCCATGGCACGCCTTGCCACGCAGGTTATGCTGGGCAAAAGCTTAAGCGAACTGAATCTGAAGCCCAGGTCGATCCCACATTTTGGTGTTAAGGAGGCTGTGTTTCCTTTCAATATGTTCCCTGAGGTGGATCCGGTACTTGGCCCGGAGATGCGTTCAACAGGAGAGGTTCTGGGTATGGCCGACAACGAAGGATTAGCTTTCTACAAAGCCCAGGAAGCTGCTAAACAGACTTTACCTACGAAAGGTACTGTTCTCATCAGTGTACCCGAACGCGACAAACCTGGCTCACTGGAAGTAGCACGGCAATTCGTCGAGCTTGGCTTTGCCCTCAGGGCTACATCCGGGACGCAGAAATACCTGGCTGAGCATGGAATCGATGCAGAGCCAATTATGAAAATGCACGAAGGCCGTCCTAATATTACTGATGCCATAAAGAACCGGGAGATACAGTTAGTGGTCAATACCCCGAGTGGAAGGCTCAGTGCTGAAGACGATTCCTATATCCGCAAGGCAGCGATCAAATATAAGGTGCCCTATATCACTACCATCTCAGCAGCCCTGGCCACAGCCAGAGGAATTGCTGCCTATCGACAGGGCGGCGGGAAAATTAAAAGCCTCCAGGAATACCATGCGGATATATCCTAAATCAAGCTAAAAAAAGGTGGTGTCCTATTATAGCTTAATTATAGTGAGGCATCTAAAAAAGTATAAAAA
>JASEGZ010000076.1 GCA_030018935.1 Syntrophales bacterium | reverse complement strand
TCATCCCCAGTTCGAAGGTTGGAAGGGGTTTGATATTTAACCTTAATCCATATAGGTATGGTTCGGGGATTGGTCTGTCCTCTTCGAGTCGGGATAGCATAAATGCTACCTTGAATGGCCCCAGGTATCTGAATATCCAGGGTAATAGAATCGGTGTAGGATTAGAAATCTTCACCATATCAAATGGCTCGGCATTATTGGTCATCAGCAGAGAACCATGGTATCCAGGCCCCCACCACATTGAATCCCGCCCTATTTCAAACTCAATATTGCCAAGGTTCAGCTTTGCATAACCCTTTTCTAAATTAAACTCGGTATTCTCCTCGTTGTTACCCGGGTTTTGATAGTACTTAACTATGGGTTGATAATAGAGAGATATAATATTAAAAAACTTGGTTCGACCTGAAAACTCAAGAAAGAGGTTGTTCTTGTCGCCATGTTTAATCCCTTCATCATTATATAAATTGTATTCTCCATCCAGGAAATCGTATCTAAGGCTTATTTCATCTATTGGTTTAATGAATGTCTCTACCTTAACAGCATCTATTACTCCTAAAATTGCTAATTCATCTTTAAAATTCTTTTTGGCCTTCTTTAAGAGATATTTATTTATTTCGTCTAAAGACACCGGTGGCTTTTCCCCATCTATAGAACGGATTGCTTCGCCAAATAATCTTGCAACCTCAATTCTGGTTAATGGCTTTGTATTCATTGATCCGCTCTCTATTAATCCAGAAGAAGCCAGTCTTTCCAGGGCGGGGTAAACCCAACTATCTAAATCAACATTTACCGATGTTTCAGAAAGTGCCGGGATAGGTAGGACGATGATCAAAAAGAAAATTAAAATTTTTATTATCATCATATAGTTATGTGTATTACAAATGCCTTGAGCCACGAACAAAACGAGCAGGAATTGTCTTTTCATTGTCCTTTGTGTCGCCATACGACATGAATGTTTCATTCTGACTTCTGACTCCTGGATTCTGGATTCTCTGAATTGGAAAAATTTCAAATATCTTGGTAACGTTCAAAAGTTGGGGCAAACTCCTTTTTATGGTAACAACAAATGCCTTTTTCTTTCTGTTGAGACTTCGTTTAATGGAGTTATCCACAACCGCGTCCGCCCTTGCTATTCCTAAGCTGCGGCCGCGGATGTGGATAACTCCATAGAAGATTTGCACTCATCATTCTCTAACATAGAATATGCTGCAAGAAAATTTTGCCCAACCTTTTGAACGATACTAATCTATTTGATCTTTATCCTTGTTATCTTCTTCCATGCGAGTGCTTGAATCCTTTAGAGCCAGCCCCGATTATACCAGGAACCCCATTTTTTGTTCAGGAAGTGTAAGGAAAAGTAAGTTGTGTGTCAAGAAAAATTTGAGAAAAGAATACATCAATGTCTCCATCCGAGGTCCAGGTTCATATCTCTGGGGGCGGTGAGGACGATGGTGGTGAGGATGGACTTCTTCTGTCCCGCCGGCAGGTCGAAGGACCAGGTCCGTGTTGCCGGGTCTTGTTCAGAGGGAGGAGGTTCATGCTGGAGAGACAGTTTAATCCTTTCGTCACGGGCCTGTGGGCAAGGGTCCTCGATGCGAACTCTGACAGGAGATGTCCTGGCATTCTGAACATCAATACGCCAATCCCATTTGTAAGTCTGTTTATCTTCTAAAAATGTCTTTTCCCCCGATTTTTTAGACACTAAAAGTAAATGGGCTGTAACAAGCGGGTCCACGCCAAAAAAGAATGTTCCTTCCTGTCCGGCGAAGGAAAATTTCCGCTTTCCGAGAATGGCTCCGTCTACCATGAATGTGGCCTCTCCCCGGGGGATCTCCATCGGCTCCGGCAGATTGACGGAGGCCCTGACAAAGGCCTGGACACTCAGGCTGGGTCTCATCAGGTGGGTGAAGTCGGCAGGCCATGCGTCCTCCTGGATTTTTACCCGTTGCCGTGATCCTGCCGGTATATTCTTCTTACCTAACTGCCAGAGAGAAAAAGTGCTTTGCCTGATCTGGCGTGGTACAGATGGGAGGGTCTCTGTCAGGTTATCCGCTTCTGAAAATGCCGGCGAGGCCTCTGCTTTATCGTTCTGTCGCCCGCCCTTGAGCCTGATCTCGGGACGTGGCTTGATGATCCAGGGGGGCAGCTCAGGTGGTGTGGACGATGATGCAGGCTGGAGCGTGGCAATGCTTATGTTTACCCCGTTCCAGTCCTGGCCTGAACTTTGCCAGATCTCCGCCTCCCAGAAAAACAATATTCGCCTTTCCTGTGGCCGGGCGTCAAGACGGTACAGGGGCAGCCACCCGCAGCCGGACATGGAATAGGTATACGTCAGCAACGCTTCCTGTGCTTTAGAGCCGGAAAAGAGGACGGTTACCTCCCAGCGAGTTTCCTTTTCCCCCACAATCCGGTTTAGTTCATCCTCCATATCTTTGATCTGTTTATTAAGCCTCTCAAGTTCCGGCTCAGAAGACAGCTTGCCCTGGTACGCCTTCTGGATGTTTTTGCCAATTGCCGAAGCCATGTTGAAGGCATCGGGAATAGTCTTCATTTTCGCCTTGGTCTGAGATTGCCAGAACTGAATCTGGGTCTCGAGAGAGAAGATGGCGGCTTGAAGTGTATTTCTTCCAGCTTTAAGGAACTGGATCTGTTTGCGTAATTCTTTAATTTTCTCCTCATCATGACGGGCAACTTGCCGCCATGTCTGATCTTCGATTCTCAGCCCTGCTTCTTGCGTCAATCGGGTAACAAGCGAATTTGGATCAGCCTGATCGGGAAGGAAGAAAACGGCTCTTTGTAAATTCTTGTCCTCTGGCTGGAGATGCACTTTCGTGACCTCAAGTATCCGGGCAGAACCTGGAAAGAGGGTAACTTCTCTGGGCACAGCCCCGGCAACGAAAGGGTAAAGGCATAAAATAATAGCGATTGCTGCTGTCCGTATCCATGTATAATGCTTAATCATCTCTTTTCCTCGCAGGGGGGGATGCATGTTTTTATTAACGAATCTTTCTTATCCCTACTTAAGGTTCAAATCAAGGCTCCTTTTTACCCGGGCAGCAATTTCTCTTACTTTTTCCATAACTCCCTCTTCATCAATCGTTAAAAGCCGGCGGTTTTGCATGACCACTTTTCCATTGATTAAAACGGTATCCACGTCAGCCCCGCCAATTGTATAGACAAGATGGGAACATTCGTTATATATCGGCGTAAGATGGGGTTTGTTCAAGTTAATGATGATAATGTCTGCCTTCATGCCAACCTGGAGGCAACCCACAAGGTTTTCCACGCCAAGGACCATGGCCCCCTTACGGGTTGCCATCTGGATAACCGTTTCCGCATCCATCAATGTCGGGTCAAGTCTGGCCACCTTATGTAGTTTGGCAGTTGTATCCATCTCCTGAAACATATCGAGATTGTTATTGCTGGCACAACCATCCGTTCCTAATCCCACGACAATACCGGCCTTGATCATGTCGGGTACAGGGGCTACCCCTGAGGCAAGCTTCATATTACTCTCCGGAGTATGAACTACCTTACAACCATGATCGGCAAATATGCGGATATCTTCCTCATCCATACAGACGCAGTGAAAGGCTATCAGGCGTTCATTAAGGCAGCCGATATCTTTCAGAAAAGATATGGCCTTCTTCCCTAATTTCTCGTGTAATTGTTCTGCTTCTGACCGATCTTCAAGAAGATGGACGGCAAGAGGGACATTATACCTGTCGGCCAGGGCCTTCGCATCAATGAGAAGGGAAGCGGAACAGGTATATAGCGCATGGGGTTCAACGATAATATTGATCAGCGGGTCATCCGCCCATTTTTCCAGCAGCATCCGGGTATATGCCAATCCCTCCGCGGGTGTTTTAACATTGGGAGAGGGGAAATCAAAGAGGACTTCCCCGAGAAAACACCTCATCCCGGCCTGTTTGGCTGCCCTGGCCGTCTCATCTTCAAAGATATACATATCGCAAAAGGTGGTCGTCCCGGACCTGATCATCTCCGCACATGCCAGCAGACTTCCCCAGTAAGTCAGCTCTTTATTGACATTTTTTGCCTCCGCGGGAAATATGTAATGGTTTAGCCAGTCCATCAACGGGAGATCATCTGCGATACCCCGGAAACAGGTCATGGCGGCGTGGGTATGACCGTTAATGAGACCCGGCATGATCAGGCAATTCCGTGCGTCAGTAACTTCCTTAGAAACATACTGGCTAGCGATTACTTTCCTTTCCCCGATAGCAATGATCTCCTCTCCCTTTATGGCAATTGCTCCCTCTTGAATCATCGTCCCCCTTTCGTCCATCAGCATGATCCTTCCCCCGGAAACAATTCTGTCCACTTCCCTCATTTTCCAGCATCTCCTTTTTGGAATGTTATTGCCTCTTTATACCACTCATTTAAAATCTTGACACATATTTTTAGAAATAATATAAACTTAGCATTACGCAATTGCAGCCTGGGTGGCGGAATTGGTAGACGCAAGGGACTTAAAATCCCTCGCTCCTCTGAGAGTGTGCGGGTTCGATTCCCGCCCCAGGCACCATAATTTGAAAATATATAGTCAACGACAATAATAAGTAGATAAGATGAAAAATCCTAAATCCGAAACCCTAAATTCAAATGTTCCAAACATTTTGGTCATTCGAATTTTGGATTTGTTTAGGATTTAGATGTTAGAATTTAGAGTTTGATTTATGTCAACTTAGACTTTTAC
>JASEGZ010000075.1 GCA_030018935.1 Syntrophales bacterium | reverse complement strand
ATTCAAGTTTTACTAACCCAATGCGAAAATCTATTATAAGCCCTTGGCCTCTAAAAAAGTCCAGACCCAAAACCCCATCAACTGTGGCACTTGGTGGCATGTTATGACAAAGGACCGGGAAATCTCGACGTTCTTTCCTTAGTGCTTCAATCCTTTCAATAATAACTCGTGGAACAACTTCGACTTCGCTCCCCGTGGTCATCTGGATCCGCTCTGAAATAATAGCAGGATCGTACCCCAAAAGTACTACTATGTCCCAGCTAACCACAGAACCAGTGGCACCTGTATCAAGCGCCAGTCGCACTTATGGTATCACCCATTGGACCCCATAGCCGCGTTGGAACAATAATTAGACCTTCATCCTTATCAAAAGGAAGACTCATAAGACAACAACCATTTCTTTGGGCACACGTCCTGTATACAATATTGCCGAATGTTCGGGACTTAATTCTCTTGCCTTTCGGTATATTTCATCCCTATCTTTACTATGCCAAAGAACCTTACCGCTTTTTACTTCCAACGATTCGGTTGTCTCTGGGTCCTCAATAAGAACCCACTCCGATGCAAACTGGGTTTGGATTTCCGATATTGTCAAAAAATCCATATTCAACTTACCTCCTTTGTTATCAAAATGCGTTATCAAAACTCAAAATGGGACGGGGTATAACCAAATTCGAAGGGAATGAAACATAGTCACTTACACTTTCATCTGCTCTGATATATCGAGTCTGCAATCATCAGTAAGATAGACAACGGTTTCGCACCCCTCATCCAACAGGTGGATAAACCCATCATACCTGCCCTGTGCTTCTTGACAAGTTGGCCAGAGCTCCTTCTCCGTAAAAAGTTCACATCCGATGATGGGTTTGATCCCATACCTATAAGCATGTTGATAAAAATCAACGGCTCCAAACATATTGCCATGATCGGTCATGGCAATGGCAGGCATCTTAAATTCTTGTAACTACTCAGGTAGGCACAAAGGCACAGAGCACCAAAGGCACAAAGTAAAGAGATATGAAGAGAATGAGTCGCTTAAGTTCCTATAAGATGTTTACAAAGCGGTATTTGGACAGGTTGTGTCCTGCATTCCGATTGTATTCCTTTGAACTTTGTGCCTATGTGCCTTTGTCCCTTTGTGCCTGAATAGTTACAAATTCTTTAGCTTTTTCAAAGAGGTCATGGAGACGGCAGGCGCCGTCGAGGAGGCTGTACTGTGTGTGGACATGAAGATGAACAAAATCAGTATGTTTCATAAGATTCATCCAGCCAGTAATTGGGAGCTTCCTTGGTGATGATCACATCATGGACATGACTTTCCTTAAGACCCGCTGATGTGATACGGATAAACTTTGCCTTTTCTCTCAGTTCAGAAATGGTTCTGCACCCAAGATACCCCATACCCGCCTTCAGACCGCCCACAAGTTGATAAACACTTGCTGAGAGAGAACCCCTGTAGGGTACCCTCCCCTCTATCCCTTCCGGAACCAGTTTTAAATCGTTCTCCATATCATCTATGTAATATCTGTCCCTGCTCCCCATTTTCATGGCTTCGAGAGAACCCATCCCCCGGAAAACCTTATAGCTCCTCCCCTGAAAAAGGATAGTTTCTCCGGGACTTTCCTCCGTTCCTGCAAACAGAGAACCAATCATAACCGTATGGGCGCCAGCGGCGAGGGCCTTGACAATGTCACCGGAAAACTTGATACCTCCATCAGCGACAAAAGGAATATTATAGCGTGAAGCGCAACGGGAGACATCTCTGATGGCGCTCATCTGGGGAAGTCCCACACCGGCAATTATTCTCGTTGTACATATCGAACCGGGACCGACCCCTACCTTGATGGCATTTGCCCCGGCATCAATCAGGGCTTTTGTCCCCTCAGCCGTTGCCACATTGCCGGCGATCAGTTCGCATCCGGGGAAATTTGCCTTCGTATCCCTGATAGCATCGAGGACCCTGGCCGAATGTCCATGGGAGGTGTCAATGACAATTACGTCAACACCGGCAGTTAGGAGGGCATCAACCCTTGCCTCCCTGTCGAGGATTCCGACTGCCGCACCAACCCTTAATCTTCCAAGAGAATCCTTACACGCCCTGGGATACTTTCTTATCTTTTCAATATCTTTGATGGTAATCAGGCCCTTGAGGTTGTACTCGTCGTCAACAACTAAGAGTTTTTCTATCCTGTGTTTGTGGAGGAGTTTCTTCGATTCTTCCAGTGAGATACTGGAGGAAACGGTAACCAGATTATCTTTGGTCATCACCTGTGCAACCGGTTGTTCAAGATTGGTTTCAAACCGGAGGTCGCGATTCGTGAGAATGCCCACAAGTTTGCGATTTTTAACCACGGGGACACCGGATATCCTGTAACTGTTCATGAGTTCGAGGGCTTCATACACCTTCTGCTCAGGTTCTATGGTAATCGGATCAACGACCATGCCACTTTCCGATTTTTTTACCTTCTCCACCTCGATGGCCTGACTTTCGATACTCATGTTCCGATGAATGATACCAATGCCTCCCTCCTGGGCAAGACATATAGCCGTCCTGGACTCCGTCACGGTATCCATGGCCGCACTGACGAGGGGGATATTAAGGGTTATATTATTGGTGAGAAGCGTAGATGTCTCCACATCCTTGGGAAGAATGCTGGATTCGGCCGGAACAAGAAGCAGGTCGTCAAAGGTCAGGGCATCTTTCACGTGATCGTCTAACATGTAATACCTCCAGGGTGGTAAAATTATCAGTTTTCAGCTTACTGAACACTTACCGCTGATGTAATAACGATGACCGTTCAGGGAAATAAAGTATGCGTCTTTTTGCGCGTCATATTCTATACCACTGGCAAGCTGATAATAGCCTGCCCTCAAAAACCGGGCATTGAGGCGATGGTTCTTGATGGTACAGTAAAGCACATTGTCATTTCCTATCCAGAGTGTATGGGGATCCAGTCTCTCAAGGGTATCATCAGACAAAAGCAGATAAATGGCTTCCTCTTCGTTGCTCTTTGAGACGGAGCGAAGCACCGCTTTCACTACAAAGGGGGTGTCCTCAACATCGAGATAACAGCGCTCGTTTTCCAACTCAATCAGGTATCTCCCCGTTTGATCCTGTTTGAGGTTCTGATAAAAATAATTAACGATATCCCTCCTTGTCATCTCTACACCCTTGTAATACCACACACCCTCTGTATCTATCCTGATTGCACAGGGTGGAATATGATTATTAATTGTCTCGGCTCATTAAAATACCTTTCTACTGTCGAGCAAGACGGTTACCGGACCGTCGGCGATCATCTCAATCTTCATCATGGCTTGAAATTCCCCGGCTGCTACCCCCTCAACTTTCTCCCGTCCCCTGCTGATAAAGTATTCGTAAAGCCTCCTGGCTTGCTCCGGTTCTTCCGCCTGGATAAAAGATGGTCTTCTCCCCTTACGGCAATCGGCGAGAAGGGTAAACTGGGAAACCACAAGCATCTCTGCTGAGATGTCAAGAAGGGAAAGGTTCATTTTTCCCTCCCCATCCTCAAATATCCTGAGGTTGATGATTTTTTCGAGGAGATAATCGGCATCAGCTACACTATCACCTCTTTCAACACCGAGAAAAACGAGGATACCTCTCCCGATACTGGAAATCAGCCGCCCATCAACGCTGATCCTGGCCCCATCAACCCTTTGCACAACAGATCGCAACTTTCTTTCCCTTAGTATTGTACGTCGCCCGGGACGAGAGCTTTGAAACTTGCCTTCATCAGGGCTTCACGAAGCCAATTTTCAGTTTTACAAAGCTCTCAGGACTATCCTTAACAACATCATAGGTTATTTGTAATTACTCAGTAGCCATAAAAAGTAACAGAATAAACACTTTTTGTCAAAACAAAAAAGGAGGCCAATCGCCTCCCCTAAATAGAACCGTCTCGTTTTTTATCTAACTTAATTTTCCCATAAATGGTATACTTCTAAATTCCCATTGACAAGTATCATAAATTCTACTTATATGGGATACGCCGGGCAATGAAAACAGTCTAAAAGACCGGACCACATAGTGACTGTTGATGACTGTTATCTTAATATAAAGGATTATTATTCATGAAACATTCATGTCGCATGGCGACACAAAGAACAATGAAAATCCCCCCTTACCCCCCTTTGGAAAAGGGGGGCTGGGGGGATTTTCAGGTGAAAAAAACCTGTTTTGCACTTATCATAGCGTTCCTTCCGATGTTTCAACTCACTGCTTGGTCCGGTGAATCTTCTTTTTTCTCTAAGACCATTTCAACCATAAAGTCAGATTATGATAATTTTTATCTGAATGCAGAGAATCTTATGCTATTGGGTGTTGGCATAGCCGGTGCCGGAACCTTTGCCAATACGTCTCTCGATAAGGATATACAAGAGAGGTATACGACACATGTAAAAAATTCTACCACGGACGATCTTTCCAAGATATTAAGACAGCCTGGTGAGGTCTTCTTAACCGTTCCTGCACTTTTCGGAAGTTATATATTTTTTAAAGAGACATCTGTTGGTGAGTGGTCGCAAAGGTCCATCCGGGCATTAGCAGTTGGTGGACCGAGTGCACTATTTCTTCGCGGTGCAACAGGTGGATTGGCGCCGGGAGAGGGGGATTCAAACTGGGAACCATTTAATGATAACCATCAGAAGCGGGCAGCAAAAGCAGCAGCCAACGAAACGGGGGATTCAAACTGGGAACCATTTAGTGACAACCATGGTGTAAGCGCACATTCTTTCATTGGCGCCGTCCCGTTTATCACAGCAGCACAGATGAATGACAATCCATACTTAAAGAGTTCTTTTTACACCATGTCTGCGCTACCAGCTCTATCAAGGATCAACGATAACGCACACTATTTTTCTCAGGCTGCCCTGGGGTGGTATCTCAGTTTCTTAAGTTGCAGGGCAGTTGAGAAGTCACAGGACAAAAGAAAGGAAGAATTCTCAGTTTATCTTGTACCTTTTTCAAATAATGGATTGGCAATCATGGGGACTCGAAGCTTCTGATGTCAATAGAGGGCCCAAATCACTATAAACACTGACCCTTACCTAT
>JASEGZ010000074.1 GCA_030018935.1 Syntrophales bacterium | reverse complement strand
AATTCCTATGCCCAATGAGCAATTTTATGTCAAAATTTCCAGATGTCTGAAATTACAATAATATAAAGATTTTCGTTGTCAAGGAAAAGTTAGCATCTACAAAATTTTTTGTACGTCTGCTGAATACTAAAAAACTCTCTCACTCATGTGCAAATCCCTAACCGGACATTGCTGAGGTAAGCCATGAGTTAATCTCTCATAAACGGTTCTATTTTCTTGACTACGAAGATAAGACATAGTAGCTTTTGGACATGCCGAGAACAGTAAGGGTAAGCGTTCAGCTGTCAGTCCTCAGTTTTCAGCTAAAACCTGTCTTACTGATCGCTGAACGCTTACCAGTATGGGGGTATCTGGAGGGATTTTGGCAGTATTTGAGAGGTTTACGGAAACAGTCGGCCTTTTCCCGGAGCTCATCTTTCTTCAGATGAAGGAAGAGACATGCCTGAGAAGCCTCACCTTTGGCGAGGTTTATGAGAGAGCCAAAACTATCGGGCGTTATCTGATAAATACAGGAATAAATAGGGGAGACAGGGTTGCCATATTTGCGGAGAACACCCCCGAGTGGTGTATTGCCTATCTGGGCATTGTTTCGATCGGCGCCGTTGCCGTTCCCCTCGATGTCCAATATGGAAGGGATGAAGTAGAGAATCTCCTCCGGGATTCGGAGAGCAGGGTAGTTTTTACCTCTAAGAATCTTCTTTCCCTTTTAAACGATGCCGCAAAAGGCCTGAAAATCAGGATAATCTCCCTTGATACGCCGATCCCAGATTCACCACCGGCTGAATTTCCGATGGTCAGCGATGACGACCTCGCTTCTCTCCTCTATACCTCAGGCACTACCGGTATCCCCAAAGGGGTAATGCTTACTCACGAAAACCTCCTCTCCAATGCAGATGCCCTTCTCAAACCGGGAGTAGTATCACATAACGATCACGTCCTGTCTATCCTTCCCCTCCATCATGCCTATCCTTTCATGGTCTGTTTCCTTATGCCCTCTCTGGTGGGAGGTAGGGTTACCTTCCTCAATTCCCTCAAGGGGCCGGAGATTATGAAGACCATGAGAGAAGAGGGGGTGACCATACTGGTGGGCGTCCCCCAGTTGTACTTTCTGATACGGAAAGGGATAATGACCGGGATAGAATCTCTTCCGGGGTGGAAACGGTTGATCACCAGACTTATGTTTACTGTCGCGAGAGGAGTAAGGAGAGGTACGGGCTTCAATGTAGGAAGGGTTGTATTTAAAAAGGTCCATCGGGAGTTCGGGACAAGGCTTAGATTCTTTACCAGCGGTGGGGCGAGGCTTGATCCCGCCGTCGCATCTGATATGGAGGTACTTGGTTTTACAATCCTTGAAGGTTACGGTCTTACAGAGACATCCCCTGTGGTCACCTTCAACCTGCCAGGGGCCAAGAGGATAGGTTCGGCTGGCAGGGCTGTCGGGGGGGTTGAGGTAAGGATAGACAACCCCGACGTCTCAGGCGTAGGAGAAGTTGTTATCAGGGGCCCCAATGTGATGAGGGGCTACTATAAGAATCCCGCGGCCACGGCCGAGGTTGTAAGGGAGGGGTGGTTCCACTCAGGCGATCTCGGCTGCCTCGACCCGGATGGCTTTCTCTTTATCACAGGGAGAACTAAGGAAGTTATCGTCTTAAGTTCCGGAAAGAATATCTACCCGGAGGACGTGGAAAACCATTATCTTCAAAGCCCGTACATAAAAGAGGTTTGTATTGCTGGCATCCCCGATCCTTCGCATCCGGGAAGCTTCGTAGGTATCAAGTCCCTCATATTTCCAGATTTTGAAAAAATTTCTGCCGATGGTATTGCCAATATCACCGAGGCGATAAGATGGCAGATTGAAAAGCTATCCGCAACACTGCCGCCTTACAGCCGGGCCACTGATTTTGGCATATTAAAGGAACCTCTTCCGAGAACCCATCTCGGCAAGATAAAGAGGTTCATAGTAGGGGAGGTGGCCTCGGCTGCGGCAACGGAAGAACTGCCCCTCTCCGATGAAGAACAGAGGCTTATAGAGTCAGATGTCGGCAAGGTGGTCCTTCAGGCCCTGTCGTTTATAACCGAGCGAAGGGTCTCCCCGCGTTCCCATCTTGAGATGGACCTCGGGATAGACTCCCTCGGAAGAGTAGAGCTTATGGTAGCCCTGGAGAACGGTCTGGGTGTAGCGATCCCTCCGTCTTTTCCGTCGGAGGTTACCACCGTCAAGGATGTTATCCTCCGGGCGATAGAATACACAGGTGGGGCGGTAGAGATAGAGTCTCTCAAAAAACCTGTATCCTGGAGCGAGATCCTCAGGCAATCCCCGCCGGACGATATGATGGACAGGATAAAATTGAAAAGTGGGGTTATAAGCAATGCCATTCTTCACCTCGTTTTATGGTTTGTCTATCTTGCTGCCCGTGTCTTCCTGAGACTTGAAGTGAGGGGGAGAGAAAATATTCCGGCTGAGGGGGCCTGCATAATTGCTCCGAACCATGCAAGCTATCTCGATGGTTTTATCGTTGGCGCTGCACTCAGGGAGAGGCTTACAAAGTTGTACGCCGTTGGTTTTCGGGGTTACTTCCGCGGAGCGATGACCTCAAGGCTTGCCAGATGGGGGCACATTATCACCATAGATGCGAATTCAGGTCTTTCGGAATCACTTCAGGTATCTGCCTATGTCTTGAAAGAAGATATGGCGCTTATCGTATTTCCCGAAGGGGGCAGGTCGGTGGACGGCAGGATAATGCCCTTCAAGAAAGGGGTTGGCATCCTGGCCGGGGAGTTGAAAGTACCCCTGATTCCCACTTATATAGAGGGTTCTGTTGATATATTACCCAGAGGGGCGTGGCTGCCGAGGCTCAAAAAGGTGAGGATTACATTTGAGGCGCCCTTAACTCCTGATGATATGGGGGGACTGGATTACCAGGGGATAGCAGACAGACTCAGAGAGAGTGTGATCTCGCTGCAAAGGATTGGATTGTCAGGATAAATATGGGAAGTGTCCCCGTGCCGTGCGTGCCGTGTGCGTGCCGTGTCCCCGTGCCGTGCCAAATTCTCTCCTGCTTACGTTTTGACACGAACAAACAAGATGACGGCTGCAAAGCCGAAGATAATGTTGGCAAGCCAGGCAGATAGAATGGGCGGTATTGTTCCGGAACGACCGATGCTTATGGCAAAGGCATGGACGATCCAGTAAGAGAATCCGATAGCGATACCTGCTCCGATGCCCTGCGCAACGCCACCGCTCCTTTCTGACTTTAAGGGAAAAGAAATCCCGATCAATGTAAGAATGATACTGACGAAGGCAAAGGCAATCTTTCCATGCATGTCTGCGAGATATCGTGTGGCATCGTACCCCTCAGACCGGATCTTTCTGATGTATCTTTTTAGTTCAAGGTACCCCATCTTTTCCGTATCTTCCTGAACAACCTTGAAATCGGATGGTTTTTCAGGAAGGCCGATGATGCCTTCCTTCAGCCGTTCAAGGGAGGGAAATCTACCACCGGGAAATCTCGCAATCAGTACATTGTAAAAGACCCATTTACCCTCTTTCCATACAGCTCTTTCAGCATCGATCTGCATCGTCAACTCAAACTTTTGATTAAGGTAGTAGATAGTGATTCCCCTTAATGTATTTGTCTTCTGATCAAAGATCTTGAAGTTGTAAATACCTTTCTTTCCCCTGTACCATATTTCGTTCTGCTTAAGAACTCCCGGCGCTTCCTGCTTTTGCACTTCCACGTATTTGATATGTTCTGCCTTCCGGTTGGTGTAAGGGGTGATAAATTCGCCAATGAGAAAGGCAAGGATGGAAATGATTACAGAAATGATGATCGGAGGAAGCGAGATTCTGTACAGGCTGACTCCGTTTGCTTTCATCGCTGTGATTTCGCCGTGTCTCGACAGGGAGCCAAATGTCATGAGGGAGGCAAGCAGGCAAGCGGCGGGAACGGTGAGGGATGTAATCATAGGAATGGTAAAGAGGAAATAGGATGCTATCTGGTCCGGGGAGGCATCGTTACTTAAGAACATCCTGATTCTTCCAAAAAAATCAACAATCAGATAAAGGGATATAAAAGAAGCGCAGATGAGCAGGAATAACTTACCGAATTCTTTGGATATATACCTGTCCAGGGTGGTGGTCATGGCCTATCCTTTACCCTTCTTGATTGGCCTTCTTAAAAATGCGCCTCTGAGATGAAAGCCTAGAGGTTTTTCTTTCGCTGCCATAATGAATAGATAGATGCCAACCATTCCGAAGATCACATTTGGTGTCCATGTCCCTATGAGGGGGGAAAGGCCTCTTGTCTCTACAAGGGCATCACCGCCCAACTGGAGGAGATAGTAGATCAGAACGGTAAAAAGACCGATGGTAAATCCTCTTGATTTTACCGATCTGTGCGCCCTGATTCCGAGGGAAATTCCGAGAATGCCAAAGATGATACAGGAGGTGGGGATAGAGAATTTTTTGTTCAGTTCGATAGCGAGTTCCCTGAGGGCTGTCTCTTCTAAACGTGGACTCTTCATCTTTTCAACCAGTTCACGGACCGTCATATCTTCAATGCCCTTTTTCCCGGCCTTTTTTTCATCGGAGATAGGTGATTCTATATCGAGATTGATATCATAGGAGCTAAAATCCATCTTTCGATAGTTCTTCAGGTTCGTCTCGACCATGTAAGCACTGCCGTTTTCAAGTCTGAGCGTGACGGCAAGCGCACTGGGATCAGATACGAGAGATGCTTTACGTGCAATGATGGTACATGGTTCCCCGGTGATACGGTCATCGGAGATAACGACCCCTTCCATAAAGTTGCCATGGACAGGTATTCTGTCCACGTAAAGGAGGAGGCCCTTGAAATCGTCATTAAAGACTTTTTCCCTGATGCCGATGCTGGCCTTTTGCCTGGCAATGTTAAACAGCAGGTTTTTCGTGGCATAGTTGCTATGGGGAACCAGAAACAAACTTGTAACGGCGGTCATAAGTAAGGCAATCGCCGATGCAAGGGCAACAGGATAGAAGATCTGATACAGGCTTATGCCAGATGCCTTCAAGACGGTGATCTCGTTATCGCCGGAAAGTCTGCCCAATCCAATCAGTATCGAAATCAGCAGCGATATAGGAATAGCAAAGATCAAAAATGAGGGCATTAAAAAAAAGATGATTTTTGCTATGTCAATGAGACTGACCCCTTTATTGACCATCAGGTCCATGAGCTGGAGGATTTTCCCCATGAGCAGGACAAAGGTCAGGACAAAGAGGATCATGAAAAAGGGAATGGAAATTTCCCTCAGGATATAGCGGTTGACGATTTTAGGCATGAAGCGGGACTTTCTGGCATTTAAATTTTGCATGTATAGACTAACATGGAATTAAAGGCTTTTGTCAATAAAAAGGTGAATAAGTTTGGGAAGAAACCAATCAATAAGTTTGCATGAAATAATCCATCTATTATGTCAAGAGTAAATAGAATTGTCCGCTTTTTCTGTTCTTCAAAGGGGCCCTTTTTTTGAACAGGAGGTAA
>JASEGZ010000073.1 GCA_030018935.1 Syntrophales bacterium | reverse complement strand
CCCGTTCCCTTGCGCCCTAAATTTCCGGTAAGCATTAAGAGGTTGGCAATGGTCTTTGCATTGTCCGTTCCGGTCGTGTGCTGTGTAATTCCCATGCCGTAGAGGACGATGGCTTTTTTCGCCTTCCCGAAAAGCAGACCGCTCTGCCGGATTTTCTCTCCGGCCACGCTGGTAACGGCCTCCACGGTTTTCAGGTCATATCGATTCAGGGATTCGAGAAAAGGTTCGAACTCCTCGCACCGCTCCGAGATGAACTTCTGATCATGGAGGCCTTCTTCCACGATAACCCGCATCATTCCGTTGAGAAGCGCCACATCCGTTCCAGGGAAATGGTCCAGATGAACTTGGGCCATTTCGCACAATTCGATCCTGCGCGGGTCCGCCACGATCAGCTTGGCTCCGTTATTTTTAATGGCCCGCTTAATCCTGCGGCCGATAATGGGGTGACAATCAGTCGTATTGGATCCGATCACAAACAGGACTTCTGCATGATCAATATCAGAGATGGAATTGCTCATGGCGCCATCGCCGAAAGCAGCCAATGCGGCCGCCACGGTAGAGGCATGACAGAGCCGGGCGCAGTGGTCCACATTGTTCGTATTCAGAACCACTCTGGCGAATTTCTGAAAAAGATAATTGTCCTCATTGGTGCACTTGGCGGAACTGAGCCCTCCGATGGCATCCGGCCCATGGCGATCCATGGTCCGGCCGATGCCCCGCGCCACCCGGTCCAGGGCCTCATTCCAGCCCGCCTCACGAAAGATCTGATCGATATCGCCCGTGCTGACGCTCTTGGGAACTCCTTCTCTTCGAATCAGGGGCCGGGTCAGTCGATCCGGGTGATTGATAAAGTCCAATCCATAACGCCCCTTGACACAGAGGCCGCCTTTATTCACCGGGCTCTCTTTTACACCCTGAACATCAACGATTTCATCGCCTCGGATGCCCAGATAGATAGAACAACCAACACCGCAATAGGGGCAGATTGTTTTGACATGGTGTGTTGGCTGTATGTAGTGCTTGGGAACGAGGGCTCCGGTTGGGCATCTGGAGATGCACTCGCCACAGGACACGCAGATTGAATCATGAATCGGCTTATCGCCGAAGGTGCTCACCTTGGTTGCGTAGCCTCTGAAAGCCAGGTCAATGGCACCGACCGCAGCGATCTCCTCGCAGGCCTGTACGCATCTTCCGCAGAGTAAACATTTGTTGTGGTCACGGTCAAAGGCAGGGTGGCTTTTATCCACCGGCAATATTTGTGTGCCCTTGCGCAGTTTATCTAAGTTTTCCTGTTCGATGCCCAGATATTGGGCAACCTTCTGAAGTTCACATCGTTGGTTCTTAGTGCAGGTCAGGCAATCGCCATGGTGGTTAACGAGGATGAGTTCCATTGCGGTCCGTCGTGCCAGGTTCACCATGGCCGTGTCGGTTTGAATCACCATCCCATCCGCTGCGGGTGTAGTGCATGAACTAACGATACCGCGCATCCCCTCGATTTCGACAAGGCAAAGCCGGCAAGCCCCGTACGGTTTTAGGTCAGGGTCATAACAGAGAGTGGGGATATATATTCCAGCGCCCAATGCCGCTTCCAGCACGGTTATGCCTTTAAGCGCCTTTATTTTTTTTCCATTAATCATCAAACTCATGGCACCAGCCTTTTTTCTATCAGTGGCCGGGATCATTGTGCTCATCTGTTCTCCCTTCTCAATCAATACCTTTTAGTTCAGACGGTTTTTTAACAGGCAGTTCCGGAAATTTACCCCGTTAGAAAGCATCAACTCTTTATTGAGGGCGGGGTAAAAGCCCTGCCCTTTCTAACGGGGTTTACTCCGGCTCAAGGTCGCATCTTAAACATCGTTGTGCTTCTTCTATTGCTGTTGCTTCTGGATAACCGATTTCTACTACCTCGAAGCCTTCAAGCCGCCTGTTGAGTGATAGAACTGGCATTGGGGGACGATGTTTTTCCGATTCCTCCTCTGACATCTCGGGCAAAGCTGTAACATCTTCCGGTGAGGCTATCTTTTCCTCGATGAGACCTTTGCCTCCAAGGTATTTATCAATCGATATGGCAGCTTGCCTTCCTGCGGCAATAGCTTCTATAACTGAGGCTGGCCCGCTAACCACGTCTCCACCAGCGAATACGCCTACCCTCTCCGTCACGGATGTGTCTGGATCAGCGTGCAGAACTCCACCCTTATCGACCTTTACCTCCATCTTCTCTGGAATTTGAGGGATCTGTCCAATGGCTGTTACGATGGTGTCGAACTCTTCCTCAAATTTGCTGCCAGACACTGGTTCCGGCTGTCGCCTGCCACTGGCGTCCGTCTTTCCCAACTTCATCTGAATACATTCCATCTTGAAGTGACCATTCTGGCGGTATATATTGACTGGAGCGGTAAGATACTTTATCTTCACGCCTTCCTCCAAAGCCTCCTCAACCTCTTCTTTAGAGGCGGGCATCTCTTCCCGGCTACGACGATAGATGATCGTTACCTCTTTTGCGCCGAGTCGAAGAGCAGTGCGTGAGGCATCGATGGCGGCATTGCCTCCACCGATGACGGCAACCTTTTCTCCCAGCTTGACCTCTTTCCCCAGGCTCACATCACGAAGCAAAGAGACGCAGTCTACTACCCCTTGAGAGTCTTCTCCGGCAACACGCATTTTGGTGCCAACGTGTGCTCCCAGAGCCAGAAATATTGCGTCATACCCCTGCTCGCGAAGTGAGTTGACGGAATCTATTCTGCAATTCGTCTTTATCTCCACTCTCACTTGTTTAATCATTTCTATTTCAGCATCCAGTACCTCCTTCGGCAACCTGTATCTTGGGATGCCGACTCTCATCATCCCTCCAGCTTCAGGCAACGCCTCGAAAACTGTTACAGCGTGACCTCCAGTCTTGGCGAGATAGTATGCGGCTGTCAGTCCGGCCGGGCCCGAGCCTACCACAGCAACACGCTTGCCAGAAGGTAATGCAACCTTTTGGTGGATGGAGGCTGCCTTCTTGGCATGGTCAGCCGCAAAGCGCTTCAGCGCTCTGATAGCGACAGGTTCGTCGAGTTGACTTCGGCGGCACTTATCCTCACAGGGATGGAAACAGACATAGCCGCAAACCGAAGGGAAGGGGATCCTCTCTCTAATCACTGAGAGGGCCTCGTCATAATTCCCCTCAGTGATCCGGCGAATATAGCGGGGCACATCGACTCCCGCGGGGCAAGTATGACTGCAAGGGGCCTTAACCAATCCTTTGCATATCGCTGCTGCACAGTGTGATCTCTTGATGTGGGACTCATATTCATCCCGGAAATACCGGACGGTCGAGAGCACAGGGTTAGGGGCTGTTTGTCCCAGACCGCAGAGGGAGCCTGCCTTGACGGCTTCACCCAGTTCGATCAACAGGTTAATGTCCTCCATCTTGCCTCTTCCGCAAGTAATGTCTTCAAGGATGTCCAGCATCTGTTTGGTCCCCCAACGGCAGGGGATACATTTGCCGCAGGACTCAAGCTGGGTAAATGAGAGGAAATACTTTGCCATATCCACCATGCAAGTGTCCTCGTCCAACACCACCATGCCACCTGATCCCATGATGGAACCTGCTTCAGCCAGTGTTTCATAATCAACAGGAGAATCTAAGAAGCTGGCGGGTAAACATCCCCCCGATGGACCTCCTGTCTGCACGGCCTTAAAGCGTTTACCACTGGGGATGCCTCCCCCAATTTCAAAAATAATCTCACGGAGGGTTGTGCCCATCGGCACCTCAACAAGACCACTATTAGTAATCTTCCCGGTGAGGGCGAAGACAGCGCTCCCCTTGCTTTTATCCGTTCCTATGCTGGAATACCACTCTGCGCCTTTTTCGATGATGACGGGGATGCTTGCTAATGTTTTCACGTTGTTAATGTTGGTAGGCTTGCCCCACAAACCAGACTGAGCGGGGAAGGGAGGCCGAGGACGAGGCATGCCTCGATTGCCCTCAATCGATGCCATTAAGGCTGTTTCCTCACCGCAGACAAAGGCGCCCGCGCCTTCCTTAACGTGCACATTGAAACTAAAATCCGAGCCCTGGATGTGCTTGCCCATGATTCCATTATCCTCTGCTTGTTTAATGGCGATGTACAAACGTTTAATGGCCAGGGGATATTCAGCTCTACAATAGATATAGCCTTCGTTGGCTCCGATGGCATATGCGGCGATAATCATTCCTTCAATGACGGCATGTGGGTCGCCCTCCATGGTGCTTCTGTCCATGAAAGCCCCTGGGTCGCCTTCATCAGCATTGCATATCATGTATTTCTGATGGCCAGGTGCCTTGTGGCAAAACTCCCATTTTTGCCCTGTGGGAAACCCGGCGCCGCCACGTCCTCGCAGTCCGGAGCGTTTTATCTCATCTATGACTTGCTCTGGAGACATCTGGGATAGCACCTTTTTCAGTGCTTTATAACCACCTGTGGCGATATAGTCATCAATCGATTCGGGATTAATATGTCCACAATTGCGAAGAATTAGGCGTTTCTGCTTTTTATAGAAGTCTATGTCTTTATAGGTTGATACGGCTTCTTTAGTTAAGGGGTCACGGTAAAAAAGACGCTCAACATGCTTGCGATTCAGGAGGTGCGAATGGACAATGTCAGAGACATCTTCTATTTTGACATGAGCATAGAAAATGTTTTCCGGCTCAACAATCACAATGGGCCCTTGTTGGCAGAAACCGTGGCATCCTGTAAAATCAACCGAGACATCATGCAACCCTCTCTCTTTCACTCCCAGCTCCAGCGCAGCCCTAATTTGCTCAGACTTGGATGAAGTACAGCCTGTTCCTTGGCAAACCAAGACCGTACGCCTTTTCTCCCCTGAAAACTCTTGGTTCGCTCTTACCACCATCGATGCCCTCCTTAGTCTCTATCCTTGAGGATTTCTCCCACCTTTTTGGTAGTCATCTGACCGTAGGTATCACCGCTAATCACCGTCGTTGGCGCCAGTGCACAAGCGCCGATACAAGCTACTGTCTCCAGAGCAAATTTGAGGTCTTGGGTGTTCTCACCTGGCTTTATGCCGAGTTGTTTTTCTACCTCTCTGAGGATTCGTGCCCCTCCTTTTACATGGCAGGCGGTCCCGCGACAGACCCGAATGATGTTTTTCCCAACGGGTTGAAACCGGAACTGAGCATAGAATGTGGCTGTCCCGAAAACCCTTGCAGCGGACAGCCTGGTCAGGCGGGCGATTTCGATAAGGGCCTGCTCGGGCAAAAAACCGAGTGCCCTCTGAACCCTCTGAAGCATGGGAATAAGTTCATCAGCCCTTCCCTTAAATTCCTTCCGGATCTCAGCAAAGAGACCTTCTATCTCCTCCATTCTCTCAGCAGGGAGTTCCTGATAGATGGCCTGTTCCATATGGCTCTTCCTTTCTCAGGCTGAATTTCCTGAATCCTTTGCCCGGGAAAATAGAGGTCAATCTTTCATGACAGAGTTATCACCCTCGAACAATGAAAATTGTCCGAGTGTTTGGGTTACGGTTACGAAGCCCGTTTCGGTTACTGGTTAAGGTTACGTGTAATGAATTAAGAGACGACAAACGTAACCATTTATTAACGATACGGGCCTCGTTACCCTTACCGTTATACTTCATTTTCTGAGCAATTACCAGGCTTCACGCTCCAGACGCTTGTAGATGAACATGAGCTGTTCTTCGGTG
>JASEGZ010000072.1 GCA_030018935.1 Syntrophales bacterium | reverse complement strand
ACGCAAACTAAAGTTTGCGGCTACATTTTAATTTCAAGACTTTTGCAATTACCTTGTAAGAGGAAGATTTTTAAGTGAAAAATGTAAGCATTTTAGGGTCCACAGGATCCATCGGGGTTAATGCCTTAGATGTAATAAGGAATAACCTCTCACGGTTCAAGATCATCGCCCTCGCCACGGGGCGGAATGTGGACCTGCTAAAAGATCAGATTGAAGAATTCAGGCCGAAGGTCGTATCCGTTATTGATGAGGCCCATGCCCGAAAACTGAAGGCAGTTCTGAACTCTTCTCTGGGGACAGAAATCCTCTTCGGGGACGAAGGATACCGTGAGGTGGCCGCCATAGGAGAGGTGAAGATAGTTCTATCGGCCATGGTAGGTTCGGCGGGTCTTATTCCCACTATGGAGGCCATCGAGGCCGGAAAAGATATCGCCCTTGCCAACAAGGAAGCGATGGTCATGGCGGGAAGCCTTGTTGTGGAAAAGGCCTATGAGAAAGGAGTAAAGGTACTGCCTGTTGACAGCGAGCATAGCGCAATCTTTCAGTGCCTCGTGGGTCACAGACGGGAGGATATTAGGCGCATCATCCTTACCGCCTCGGGTGGCCCTTTTCTCCACTTATCCAGGGAAGAACTGGCAGAGGTAAAACCTGCCCAAGCACTGAAACATCCCAACTGGCAGATGGGAAAAAAAATTACCATTGATTCCGCTTCCCTGATGAATAAAGGGCTGGAGGTCATCGAGGCAAGATGGTTTTTTGACGTTCCGATAGAGCGCATTCAAGTGCAGATTCATCCTCAGAGCATCGTTCATTCCCTGGTGGAATATATTGACGGATCTGTAATTGCCGGGCTCGGCATGCCGGATATGAGAATCCCCATAGCTTATGCCCTCTCTTTTCCCGAAAGACTTTATCGTTCAGAACCACCTCTTGATCTCCTTAAGGTTGGCACCCTTGAGTTCCTCGAGCCTGATTTTGACAGGTTTCCCAGTCTGAAACTTGCCTACGATGCCGGAAAGATCGGGGGGACCATGCCCGCTGTCTTGAGTGCGGCAAACGAGGTAGTCGTGGAGGCATTTATCGGCGAAAAAATAAGATTCATAGATATGCCGAAGATCATAGAAAGAGTTCTTTCCTCCCATCAGCCAAAGGCATCACCCCATCTCGGAGAGATCCTCGAGGCCGATAGGTGGGCGAGGGACGAGGCAACGAGGGTATTGAGCGAAAGGCCAAAAGGGACAGGGGAAAAACATTTAGCCCATAACCATCTGGAGGAGTAGATAATTGGTCACTACAAGCATTTTATCTGTAATAATTTTGTTGAGCGTTCTCATTTTTGCCCATGAACTCGGTCATTTTCTGGCGGCCAGATTTTTAGGCGTTGGTGTCCTAAAATTTTCTCTTGGCTTTGGTCCCAAATTGATCGGAAAAAAATGGGGCGAAACAGAGTATCTCATTTCCCTGCTGCCCCTGGGAGGTTATTTAAAACTTTTAGGAGAGTCGGAAGATGATGTTCTATCAGAGGCGGACGAGCAAAGATCATTTCTAAAACAGCCGGTTTCAAAAAGAATCGCTATCGTGATCGCCGGCCCTTTAGCTAATTTTCTTTTAGCTATCCTGATCTTTACCGTTATTTACATGATCGGGATCCCCACCCTGACCACACAGGTTGGGGGGGTACAACCGGAATTTCCGGCCTTTAATGCAGGCATTACTGAGGGGGATAAGATCTTCGCCATTGATGGGAAAAAAATTACCCGCTGGGAAGAAATGGCCGAAGTAGTCGCCAAAAGCGGGGGGAAAGAATTACGGATTACGATAAAAAGGGGACAACAATTAAAGGGTATCACACTAAAACCAAAATTATTAAAGGTAAAAAATATCTTTGGTGAAGAGGTTGATGCGTATAAAATTGGCGTCAGTCCCTCCCCGCACACCGTTACCGAAAGAATGAATCCCTTTGCTGCCTTCTGGGTCAGCCTCAAACAAACATATCTTATCAGTAAACTTACTCTGATAGGTATCGTCAAAATTATAGAGGGCACTATCTCTCCGAAAACCCTTGGAGGGCCTATCCTGATTGCCCAGATTGCTGGAACACAGGCAAAGGAAGGAATCTTACCCTTTGTCCTGTTTATGGCTCTGTTGAGCGTTAATCTCGCGATCCTCAACCTTCTACCCATCCCCGTTCTTGATGGAGGACATATTTTATTCTATCTCATTGAAATCATAGCAAGGAGGGAAGTAAACATCAAATTTAGAGAAAGGGCCCAACAGATAGGCATTGCCCTCCTTATCATTTTGATGCTATTTGTTTTTATTATAGATATAGAGAGATTAAACATAACGATGTTCGACAACATTGGGAAAATATTCACCAGACAGTGATGCTTACCTTAGCCATTGATACCTCTACAAAAACGGCCAGTATTGCCCTCCTTGACGACGATATGGTCCTCGCCGAGGTCCTCATAAGCTTAAATTTACATCATTGTGCAACATTGCTGCCGGCTATGGAAAACCTTACCAGAATGGCAGGCATAACACCGGGCAAGGTGGACCTTCTGGTATGTACCATTGGACCCGGCTTATTTACCGGGTTGAGAATCGGTGTAAGTACTGTCAAAGGGCTTGCCCTAACAACGGGCAGACCGGTTGTCGGCGTCTCAACTCTGGATGCCCTTGCCCTGAACCTCGTCTATTTGTCAATGACAATCTGCCCCATGTTAGACGCCGGTAAAAAACATGTATACACGGCCATTTACAAAATGGGTCGGAAGGATATACCGGAAAAAATAGGAGAGGAAATGATCGCCAATGTCGGGAAGTTTTTGGAAAATCTTGACAAAGATGAGGATATTATCTTCGTAGGTGATGGGGCTGTAAAACACAGGGAACTCATAAAAGAGATATTGCCTGAGAGGTCATTTCTTGCCTTCGCTCATCATCAATTTATCAGGGCGGCAGCGGTAGGCATGTTGGGGAGGAGAAAATTTAATGATGGTGATATCCTTGATTCTGTTACCTTTACGCCCCGGTATCTCCGCCCCTTCGGGGCGTAATTGTAGCCGCAACCTTTAGCCTGCGAAATGGCGCAACCTAAAGGTTGCGGCTACCAGAAGAGAAACAAGAGAAATATTGACAAGTGCACTTATTCAATATAAAAGGGTGGAATAAGGATTCAAGGGGTCAAGGATTCAAGTGAAATGTTAAAAAACTACTTAAATCCTTAGAAAACAAACATTTGAATCCTCGAATCCTTGAACCCTCGAATCCTTTTTAACAGGGCAGGGGGCCAAAGGTGAAATATCGTAAGAATCATAACAGTCCTGTTGTCCTGGAGGGGCTTCCCTTCATTATACCCCTGGGGGCTGTTACAGTGATAGCCTTCTCCTGCGGGGCATTCTTCCCTGGGGTCCTTCTGTCTTTTGTTACCGTTTTTGTCATTTGGTTCTTCCGTAATCCGGGTAGAAAAGCCCCCGAAAATGCTAAGTCCGTTATATCTCCCGCAGACGGCAAGGTGATAAGCGTAGAAAATATCGCCGAACATGATCTGCTCCGTGGTCCTTTAAAGAAAATCAGCATCTTCATGAGTATCTTCAATGTCCATGTTAACAGGGTTCCCGTCTCCGGTACGGTCAGCAGCGTCCGTCATGAAAAAGGAAAGTTTCTGCCCGCCAACCTTGACAAAGCTTCCGCCCTCAATGAGAGGAACACTGTTCTTGTCAAAACCGATGAGGGGAAAGAAATTTTAACGGTACAGATAGCGGGAGTAATTGCGAGAAGGATCATCTGCTGGCTAAAAGAGGGGATGTACGCCCAGAAGGGTGAACGATTTGGTCTCATACAATTTGGCTCACGTCTTGAAGTCTTCCTTCCATCTGATACAACCATTTCCGTTAAGGTGGGAGATAAGGTCAAGGCGGGAGAGACACCGATAGGATACCTGAAATGAAAAAGAACTCTTCATCAAAAAGAACGAGAATGAAAAAAAGTGTTTATGTACTGCCTAATCTTCTTACTACGGCGAGTCTTTTCTGTGGATTTTACTCGGTGATTGCCTCTCTGAAGGGAGATTTCTCCCTCGCCGCCGTTGCTATTCTGATATCCTTTGTCCTGGACGGTCTGGATGGCAGAATAGCAAGGATAACAAATACCTTGAGCAGATTCGGCACAGAATACGACTCTCTGTCTGACCTGGTGGCCTTCGGCGTTGCGCCGGCCATTCTTGCCTATACTTGGGCGCTGTCATCATACGGAAAGTGGGGATGGCTGGCGGCATTTTTATTTGTGGTCTGCGGCGCCCTCAGGCTGGCGAGGTTCAACGTCCAGATCAATATAATCGAAAGCAAGACTTTTAATGGCTTACCCATACCGGGCGCCGCCGCTGTTGTCTCAACCGGGGTATTACTTTTCTCCTATCTGGGAGGAGCAGGAAGATTTAATCATCTATCGGCCTTAATCACTATCGTTGCTTTATCGTTACTGATGGTCAGTAATATCAAATACTACAGCTTTAAAGACCTGAATTTCTTTTCACGAAAGCCATTTATGTCCTTTGTCCTGATGGTTCTTATCCTGATCATTGTTGCTGCGGAGCCTCAGATCATGATTTTCACATTTTCTCTGGGGTATTCTCTTTCCGGCCCGGCATGGGCTCTGGTTAAAATCGCAAAGAAAACACTCTTTATGGTAAAGAGCAGAAGGACAAGCAGAACAGTCAACAGTAAGGGTACTTTTGTATGAAGAGATACAACGTAGCAATTGTCGGCGCCACCGGCGCTGTGGGGGGTGAAATGATCAAAATTTTGGAGGAGCGGGATTTTCCCGTTGATCGTTTGAAACTCCTTGCCTCGGAACGTTCTGCCGGAAAAGAATTGGTCTTTAGAGGAAAGACGATTCCCGTTGAGGTACTGGATGAAAATTCCTTTGCAGGAATGAACGTAGGTCTCTTTTCCGCCGGCGGCAGTATCAGTGAGCGGTTTGCCCCCCTTGCCGTTAGGGCGGGATGTGTTGTCATTGACAACACCAGCGCCTTCCGAATGGACCCCGAAATTCCTTTAGTGGTGCCCGAGGTAAATCCCGAGGCAATCAAGATGTATGAAAAGAGGAGAATCATCGCCAATCCTAACTGTTCGACCATCCAAATGGTTGTAGCCCTCAAACCGATCCATGATGTGGCCAGGATCAGGAGAATCGTTGTCTCTACGTATCAGGCCGTATCGGGAGCGGGGAAAAGGGCCATCGAAGAACTGGACATGCAGACAAGGTCACTGTTAAACTTCCAGGAACCCAAGATACAGGTGCTTCCTCACATAATTGCCTTCAACTGCATCCCCCAGATTGATATTTTCTTAGACAATGGATACACAAAAGAAGAGATGAAGATGGCAAATGAAACCAGGAAAATCTTCCACGATCAATCTATCGCGGTAACGGCCACAGCGGTTAGAGTTCCCGTTTTTTACGGTCACTCCGAATCTGTAAATATCGAAACAGAAAAGAAGATTACCGCGGAAGAGGTCAGAGAAATCCTGTCCCGGGCCCCTGGGGTCACCGTTATTGATAATCCGGAGGGAAAGGAATACCCTCTTGCGATTCATGCCGCCGGCAAGGATGATACCTTCGTGGGGAGGATCAGACAGGACGAGTCAATCGCAAATGGTATCAATATGTGGATTGTATCGGATAATATCAGAAAAGGCGCGGC
>JASEGZ010000071.1 GCA_030018935.1 Syntrophales bacterium | reverse complement strand
GATGATTCTGATTAAATAACCCCCTTTCGGATAGATTATTTTTGATGAAGGTCGCAATGTTGACAGATTTGTAATATAATGATATAAATCACTGTTAGGTGCGTTTATTTTGTGGGAAAAAATCATAGAGAAATGTCAGCCTTTGACATTTTCTCAAAAATTTAGGTGAATGCACCACAAAATACAATGAAGGAGGTGATAGCTTTCAACAGAAAAGGTTTTCATATAGCTTGGGTTCAGATATTATAATTTGAATAATAAAAAGGAGGAAAGAATACTATGGCGATAGAAAAAGAAAAACTAATGGATATGTATCGGACAATGGTTCGAATCAGGTTTTTTGAGGAGAGAGTTGCCCGAGAGTTTGCCGCAGGGAATATTCCTGGTTTTGTCCACTTATACATAGGCGAGGAGGCTATCGCTACCGGTGCATGCGCGAGTCTGAGACCTGATGACTATATTACAAGTACTCATCGAGGACACGGCCATTTAGTTGCCAAGGGTGGAAAAACGGACCTGATGATGGCCGAACTATATGGTAAGAAGACTGGCTATTGCAAAGGGAAGGGAGGCTCGATGCACATCGCTGATGTGGATATTGGCATATTGGGTGCCAACGGGATTGTAGGCGCCGGGATACCAATTGCTACCGGGGCCGCTCTTTCAGCCAAAATGAGGGGAACAGACCAGGTCGCTCTCTGCTTCTTTGGCGATGGTGCATCTAATACCACGAGATTCCACGAAGGAATAAACCTGGGCTCCATCTGGAAGCTCCCAGTGGTCTACATCTGTGAAAACAATCTATATGGCATTTCTGTCCCCCAGAGCTACCATATGAACATATCTGACATCGCTGATAGAGCAGCCTCATATGGGATACCAGGCGTAGTTGTTGATGGGAATGATGTGATAGCGGTATATGAGGCTGTAGGTGAGGCGGTGGTAAGAGCCAGGAGGGGCGAAGGTCCTGCCCTCATAGAGTGTAAAACCTATCGATACAAGGGACACTTTGAGGGAGACCCCCAAGTCTACAAACCAAAAGAAGAAGTTGAAGAGTGGATGAAGAAGGACCCAATTCCGAGGTTCAAAAAACAGCTCATTGAAATAGGAGTATTGACAGAAAAGGAAACGGGCGAGATTGATCAGGATATGTTGGAGGAAATGAATAAAGCTGTAAAGTTTGCTGAGGAAAGCCCATTCCCAGCCCCCGAGGAAACCCTAGAGGATGTCTATGCCTAAGGGTTTCAACAAATTAAGGAGGTCAAGAAATGAGAGAGATAACCTTTAACCAGGCTATAGCTGAAGCCCTGGATGAAGAAATGAAGTTGGACCCAACGGTATTTATCATGGGCGAGGATGTGGGCGTCTATGGTGGCGTATTGGGTCAAGTCGCCGGTCTATTTAATAAATATGGACCGGAAAGGGTGAGAGACACCCCAATCTCAGAGACAGCAATCATTGGGGCTGCTATAGGAGCAGCTGCAACCGGGATGAGACCAGTTCCAGAGATAATGTTCAGTGACTTCTTGGGTGTACCCATGGATGAGATATTAAATCAGCTAACTAAAATGAGATACATGTTTGGGGGAAAGGCAAAGTTGCCTGTGACTATCAGAACTCTATGCGGTGCTGGCATATCGGCTGCTGCACAACACTCTATGTGCCTCGAAGGTTTGTTGATGAGCATTCCAGGGCTTAAGATCGTATTACCTTCAACCCCTTATGATGCTAAAGGCCTGCTTAAGTCGGCAATCAGAGATGATAATCCTGTAATATTTTTTGAACATAAGATGCTGATATTAGCTGGACCAAAGAGCAAGATACCGGAAGAGGAATATACCATACCCCTGGGAAAGGCGGATATCAAGAGGGAAGGCAGTGATGTTACCGTTGTCGCCACAGCACTCATGGTTCATCGGGCACTTGCAGCCGCAGTAAAACTTCAAGAAAAAGGCATAAGTTTAGAGGTTATTGACCCTCGAACTATAGTGCCGCTTGATAAGCAAGCAATTATTGACTCAGTCAAAAAGACGGGTAGGCTGGTAATTATGACCGAAGAATCTAAGACCGGGAGCTTTGCCTCCGAAATCGCGGCTATAGTAGCTGAGGAAGCATTTGACCTTCTTGATGCACCGATAAAAAGGGTCAATGCCCCGGATACGCCTGTTCCCTTCAGCCCGGTTCTGGAGAAATTCTATATGCCCGATGAGGAAGACTTGATTAAGGCTGTAAATGAGATTATGTAATCCAATTTGTTCCATAGCACAGGCGAACTTAGTCAAGGTAAAAGCTTGTTAGGAGAAAGAAGGTTGAAAGAGATAGTCTGTAATACTGCATACCCAGATGGAGCGGGTGGAAATGTTTCCATTTGGTAAGTTAAATTATTTACTCATAGAAAGGAGGTAAGAAAAATGGATCTTGGTTTGAAAGGGAAATTGGCTTTGGTGACTGGTGGCAGCCGTGGCATTGGCAGGGCCTGTGTGCTGGCATTGGCCCAAGAAGGGTGTAATGTGAGTATTTGCGCCCGAGGCAAGGAATCTCTAGATGAGGTAGCCGAGGAGATTAGGGCCCTCGGAGTCGAGGTTCTCGCTGTGCAGGCAGACATCTCCACCATGGAAGACATAAAGAAAATGGTGGCTGCCACCCTTGAGAGATTCGGCCGGGTTGATATCCTGGTGAACAATGCAGGTGTGGGTCGACTGAGTGATATGCTGACCTTCCCCGATGACGAGTTCAAGTACAACATGGACCTTATGCTGTTTGGCGTCATTCGTGCTTGTAGGGAGGTTATCCCCCACATGAGAAAACAGGGCTGGGGTCGGATCATCAACATCTCCTCAATATTTGGGAAGCAGCCAGGTGGCCTGGTGGATTACGACTCCATCAAGGCAGCGGTAATTATGTTCACTAAAGACCTGTCTAACTACCTGGCTAAGGATAACATCCTGGTGAACACCGTCTGTCCCGGACCAATTCGCACACCCCTCTGGGAAGGTCCTGGCCAATTAGGCGATCAATTGGGTGGGTTGTTGGGGAAGTCAGGACAGGAAGCCATAACCTGGTTTGCCGAGCAGAACATCCCTCTGGGACATCATGGACTACCAGAGGATATAGCCTATATGGTGACTTTTCTAGCCTCGGAGAAGGCGAAGTTTATCACCGGACAGGCGATCAATGTTGATGGTGGTATGGTGAAAGCTACCATTTAAATAACGCTACCATCAGGGTTGTGCCTTCCTGTCTGGAGAAGGGGAACATCTTTGGCATTAGCCTTGGGACATATAACTTCCAGGCTTCTTAGCTACTGTGATGACCTATTACAGAAAGCCATCCCGGTACAAATGAAGCTGGACATCACCATGGTGGGGCTATTAATATAGGAGTTGATTGAATCCTTCAAGGGTGAAGGAGCTCTCGAAAGCTTCGTCACCTGGAATTATCTATTAGTTATGAATAAGACCATCCAGACAATGGAAAAAGGAGAACTTTTCCTGCTTACAGAGCGCTTCTTTGACGGGGGTGGCTACAATTCTTAGACATAGTCGGCACCCTGAAGGTTAAGGTTTTATCCGCAGGCATACCATTATAAGTAATTTGAGAAGGTTGATTAAGTGAGCAAAGTAGGGATTATAGCCAATCCCGCCTCGGGAAAGGACATAAGACGGCTGGTGGCGTGTGCCAGCATCATGGATAATGTTGAGAAGACCAATCAACTAAGAAGGATAATTTTGGGCATAGATTCCACTGGTGTGGATGAGATTCTAATTATGCCAGATTACTATGGCCTTGGACAAAGGGCTTTGCACCAGATAGGAAGTGAGAATATTAGAGCCAAGGTTTCTATAATAAACATGGCAGTAACATATTCCTGCGAAGACTCCACCTTAGCAGCTAAACTAATGGGTGAATTTGGAGTAGGATGCATTGTTACCCTGGGTGGGGATGGGACTAACCGGGATGTAGCTAAAGGAAACAGCTCTATACCGTGTGTCCCCATATCTACAGGCACCAATAATGTCTTTCCGGTGATGATTGAAGGTACTACAGTTGGGATTGTCGCTGGGATTGTAGCCAAAAAATTCGTAGATGGGAAAGATACTATAAGGACCCATAAAAGGCTCGTCATCCTAAGAAATGACATTGAAATTGACATGGCTTTAATTGATGCAGTGGTTTTAGACCAGCTCTTTATTGGCTCTAGGGGCGTCTGGAAATTATCTGAGGTGAAACAGATTATCTGCACTAGAGCTGAGCCAACTAATATGGGCTTGACTTGTATCGGGGGGAACTTGCATCCCCTGGGGCCTAACGATAAACGCGGTATGCATATAAAGATAGGGAATGGGGGTTTAAAGGTAAAGGTCGCTGTGCTTCCCGGGCTAATTAATGAGGTAAGGGTTTAGGAGTTGAAAATGTTGAAGCCTGGAGAAGAAGTTGAGGTATTCCATAAGCCATCTGTTATTGCACTGGATGGCGAGAGAGTGATCACAGTGATGGCCTCTGATCAAGTAAAAATTAGGCTTCAAAGTGATGGGCCACTCGTTGTTGATATAGAGAAGACTCTCAGAGAAGCGGTGGGAAAGGGCTTTTTCAGAGACTAAGTTAGGAGGAGAAAAATGGCTATCTATATAGCGATACCACGTTTAGGCATGGCTGAGGAACCGGCTACTATAGTTGAATGGAAAGCCAAGGAAGGCGACTGGATTGAACAAGGTAATATCGTCTTGGTTATAGAGACAGTGAAAATTGGGTGGGAGATTGAGGCTGAAGCTTCGGGCTTCCTACATATTTTGGTTGAAGAGGAAAATGAAGCAGAGATAGGCACAATTGTTGGTCTTATCGCTGAAACAAAGGAAGAACTGGAAGAGCTCCAAAAAGAATCACCAAAGGAAATAGTGGCACCTGTTACTGAGCTTAAAGAGTCCCCTCCAGCAGATATTACTCGTGTTGTTGAGATTAAGACCAGGGAAGGGGAGCGTATCCGAATATCCCCAGTGGCTCGTAAGATGGCCGAAGAACACATAATAGATATAGCAACAATAGTTGGCACCGGACCCGAGGGAAGAATTGTAAGAGAGGATATTGAAAGAGAGATACAAGCAAAGAAAAAGATAGAAGTAACCCCTATTATTTACCAGGGTAAAAGGGTGAAATCCACCATTCCCCTTAAAGGAATGAGAAAAGTAATTGCTGAACACATGCATCGTAGTTTGTCAATTTCTGCTCAGCTTACCACCTTTGGTGAAATAGACATGATTGAGATGATAAAGTCACGAGAAACCCTGGTAAGCCAAGCCGAGGTTATCGGTGTCAGAATCACCTACACAGATATATTCGTTCTCACAATTGCCAGAGCACTCAGGGACAACCCGATAATTAATTCCAGCCTAATAGATAATGAGATTAAGGTCTGGGAAGACATAAACATTGGTGTTGCCGTTGCTTTAGATGAAGGGCTTATTGTTCCTGTGGTAAGGAATGCCGATAAGAAATCCCTTGTCGAGATAAGTCAGACGGTAAGGACATTGGGGGAGAAGGCAAGGGAAGGTAAGTTAACCTTAGACGAGGTCAGCGGAGGCACATTTACTTTAACCAATTTAGGGGCACTTGGTGGAGGATGGCGTTTTGACACCCCGATTATAAATCAGCCGGAGTCAGCAATTCTGGCAACTGGGGGCATCACAGATAGAGTCGTGGTTAGAGAGGGACAAATCGTGATAAGACCTATCATGACATATAGCTTAACTTATGACCATAGGGTAATTGACGGAGCTGGGGCGGTCAAATTTATGGCAAGTGTGACCCGGTTGCTGGAGAACCCTAACCTTTTATTAGTTTAAAAGTCAGGCAATATTATGAAGGAGGGAAACAGTAATAATTGCTGAAGGTCCCCCTATTGACACCTATTCCTCTTTCCTGTAATATATATTTGCTCTGGTTGG
>JASEGZ010000070.1 GCA_030018935.1 Syntrophales bacterium | reverse complement strand
AGCAAAATGCAGCGTAGCTGCATTTTGCTTATCGGGACGCCGGGGTTGGCGAAGGGGTCGTGAAGCGAAACCGTCAACCCCGCAGATGGGCGAAGTTTGCGAAGCGGAGCGAGCAAATTTCCCGCCCATCGGAGGTATAGACGACTATGTCGGATATACCTCCCTTGACTGAACTATTTTTTACCCCTACCTCCGTTCCTTGAGATTTCTGCTCAAGGTATCCAGTGGACTTTTGATTCTACTTAAATCCCCTGTCCAGTTTTTGGGGGAGGATTATAAGGGAAAGCGTTTTAATTATAGGGAAATAGGAGATTGTATGTCAAGGATAAATGAGTATCCCTGTTGGATAAAGGGGTATTTTCTTGACCCCTAAGAAGATTTCCCCTATATTTCCCACCATTCTTGCTTCCCTTCTTCCCATGATAGACACCAATACCAATAGGGGGAAGGGGAGGGTAGGGAGGAAGGCGTTTTGCTACTCATTGTTTAATGGAGGCTTTGTATGAGAATAATACTTCTGGGGGCGCCGGGTGCCGGTAAAGGTACGGTAGCCAGACTTCTCACGGAAACGGATGGTTCTGTCCAGATTTCAACCGGTGATATCCTGCGCGCAGCCGTGGGAGAGGGGACAGAACTGGGTAAACAGGCAAAAGGTTACATGGACCGGGGGGAGCTTGTGCCCGATTCCTTGATTATGGAGATGATGGAAGTCCGCCTCCAGGAGGAAGACTGCCAGAGGGGGTTTATCCTCGACGGTTTTCCCCGCACCATTCCCCAGGCCAGAGAACTGAAGAAGCTGCTTGAGACCCTAAGGATCGAACTCGACTTTGTTGCTAATCTGGAAGTGCCGCGGGAAATTATCCTGGATCGTCTAACCACACGGAGGACATGTGCAAATCCTGAATGTCAGGAAATCTACAACATTAAGAGCAATCCGGCGACTCCGGACGGTAAATGTAAAAAATGCGGCAGTCCTGTTATGCAGCGGGATGATGAGACTGAAGAGGCCATTATCAAGCGGCTGGAAACATACACGCAAAAGACAGCCCCCCTGATCGGATTTTATGAACAGGAGGGCATCTTAAGGAACTTTGTATCCCTCGACAGTAAAGAAACGGTGGAGAAAATCAGAGAAGTGCTGAATAAATAATGATGATTCGTCAATCCAAAGGAACAGAATGATAGATTACAAAAGAGAGCTTAACCCTGAACAGTTTCAAATTGTCATGGAAGAGGGGGGGCCTCTCCTTGTCATCGCCGGTGCTGGCAGTGGCAAGACCCGCACCTTGACCTACCGTGTGGCCCGTTTAATAGAATCAGGGGTAAAGCCTGAAAGGATGCTCCTTGCCACCTTTACCAACAAGGCTGCCCGCTCGATGCTTTTAAGGGTGCAGATGCTCCTCTCATATTCATTCGAGGCAGGCCTTGAGAGGGACATAAGCCGGCTATGGGGTGGAACATTTCATCATATTGCCCATCTCATCCTGAGGGTAAATGCCCCCCTTCTCGGTTACGAGAGGAATTTTTCTATTATTGATAGTGAGGATGCGAGACAACTGATCAACACCTGTATATCTGAAGCGGGGGTCAATACGAAACCTGTCTGCGTGCAACGCACAGGCAGAAGCGATAATTTCCCGAGAGCAAATGTCCTGGGAGACATCATCGGTCTTTCCGTAAATACTAAAGTTCCCCTGGACGAGATTGTGGCGATGAGGCATCCCTTTTTCTTCCATCGTCTTGACGACATCAAAGCGGTAGCCTTCCATTACATCCATCGTAAAAGAAGATTAAACGTCATGGACTTTGATGACCTCCTCCTCAACTGGAAAAGACTCCTCACAGACTTTCCGGATGTCCTGAAGGCGTATGCGGAAAGGTTTTCCCATGTCCTTGTGGATGAATATCAGGATACCAGCATCATCCAGGCGGACATTCTGGATCTTCTCGCCTCACGCTACAGAAACCTGATGGTCGTGGGTGACGATTCGCAGAGTATCTATTCCTTCAGAGGGGCAAATTTTGATAATTTCATTAAATTTCCCGAAAGGTATCCTGATTGTAATATCTTCAAGCTTGAGACCAACTACCGCAGCACGCCGGAGATCCTTCAACTGGCCAACCTGAGTATCGTCAATAATGAAAAGCAGTTTCAAAAAAAGTTACGGGCGGTGAGAAAGGGGGGTATCAGACCGATACTTGTACCGGCGAAAGATGTCGTCCAGCAGGCGGATTTCGTGACCCAGCGGATCATTGAATTGATACGGGAAGGTGTCCCTCTCCATGAGATTGCCGTACTCTACCGGGCGCATTACCATTCCATGGAACTACAGATGGAGATGACCAGGCGGTCCATTCCCTTTGAAATCCGCTCTGGCATCCGTTTTTTCGAACAGGCCCACATCAAGGACGTAACTTCCTACATGAGGATCGTGGTCAATCCCTTTGACGAACTGGCCTGGAAAAGGGTCCTGAGGCTCCACAGGAAGATAGGCAAGGCCACTGCCGATAGGGTCTGGAGATTCATCTCGTCGCAGGCGAAACCCCTTACCGCCATCATGACCGATGAATTTCTTCAATGTGCAACAAAAGCGGCAGCCCCCGGTCTTCTAAAATGCAGAAACACCATCAAAACCATCCTGGAAGAATCACCGGAGAGAGTCCCCTCGGAAATTATTGATGTACTGCTCGAGGGGAGCTACGGGGAATATCTTGAGGAAAGTTATAGCGATGCGGCGTCGCGGGAAGATGACCTGGATCAACTGGGGAATTTTTCCATGAAATTTGACTCTTTGGAAGATTTTTTGAGTGAACTTGCCCTCCTGACAAATATGACCGAGGAAGCCGGACACGATCTGGACGCAAGGGGTGAGGATAAGGTTATCCTCAGCACGATTCATCAGGCAAAGGGCCTTGAATGGACGATTGTTTTTATAATCTGGTGTGCAGAGGGGATGATACCGCTCGCCCGCTCTTTGAAAGACCCGGACGGGGAAGAAGAGGAGCGGAGGGTTTTCTATGTTGCCACGACCAGGGCAAAGGACCAACTCTACCTCTGTTATCCCTTGTTCAATTACGCAAGGGGCATGGGCAGTATGGTGATGAACCCTTCCCGGTTTATCAGGGAATTGTCACCACTGTCGTGCAGGGCAAAAGACCGGCCATACGATCAGTGGTTTGTCGAAGAGGAATGAAACACTTTTGCTACGAGACCTTTGCATAACTTGCAGAAGGGGTTCTTAAGTGGCGAATCAAAGATTTTTTCTCGATGGCTTATGTTTATACAACCGTTCATTCTCATTGGTTTATTGATCCCTATTACAAAACGCGAAAAAAGATTTTGAGCCATGATGAACCCCTTCTGCAAAACTCTCGCTACAACCACCGGTCAGACTTGGTTTTTGCCTCGTATTCCGCCTTCAGGGCGATCTGTGTTGCTTCGGCGATGTCCTCGGCTCTCTTCACCCACTCCTCAAATTTAATATCCACACCAAAGATGCCGACCATTTCATCCCTGTCATCCACAATGGGGGCGGATGCGGTGATACAGAGCGCCCCTGTCATCTTTGAGATATAGAAACTGGTCACATGGATTTTGCCGGTTTGCAACGGAATGATGAACCACTCCCTGTCCGACTGATCCGTTCCGATGCCATAGTTTTCATACTTTGCCCTGTCGGCAATGTTGGTGATATTTCGCGTGGTTTTCTTGCCATTCATGTCCACTACGTAGGCAAACTGGATGGAGGGGTTTTCCTCTATGAACTGCTGCATGATCGGTTCCTGTAGGTCCGGTTTCATTGTCTTCATCATGGGGTGTTCTATAACCTGTTTGACCACAGAAACCGCCGCCGCCGCCGCCATGTATTTTATCTTTTCGAGGTCGGACATGAAGAGTTCAGGGATATATTTACGAACCCTCCTTTCCATTTCTTCATGTGATATGCTTGTTACCCTGCCCGATTCGTACTGTTCCATAACCCATTTGTGAATTTTTGAGATGCCCGGATGCCTTTTGTCAATCGCCTTGTCTTCCGTGAGACCGAGGTGTGAGTTGATCCAGTAGGCGATGCCTGCCTTCCCTGATTTATCGGTAATCGTTGTCGTAACGGGTCTCTTGAGTATCCTGGTTGTGTCGAAGATATTGTATATCTCCTCGTTCTTAATCAGGCCATCGGCATGGATACCAGCCATTGTTGCATTAAATTCAGAACCAACAAAGGGGTAGTTGGAAGAGATTTTTACCCCGATCTCCTTTTCAAGGTAGTTGGCAATATCCGTGATAACGGTGGTATCAATGCCGTAGTTTGTCCCTTTAAGACTGATAAATTCGATGATAAGACCCTCAAGGGGGGAATTGCCCGTTCTTTCACCCAAACCTAACAGTGTCCCATTGGCCGCACTGCAACCGTAGAGCCAGGCCGTTGAGGCGTTGGTCAGGGCCTTATGAAAGTCATTATGGCCATGCCACTCAAGCAGGCAACCCGGGACACCACCATCCTCGATAAAGGCCCTGACCAGTTTATCTACACTCCGGGGGAGAGACGCACCCGGATAGGTTACCCCGTAACCGAGGGTATCACAGAGCCTGATCTTGATGTCAATGCCGCTCTCCTCCCGTAACTTCATCAGTTCAATGGCAAAGGGGATACAGAATCCGTATATATCGGCTCTCGTAATGTCTTCAAAATGACATCTCGGAATAATACCCGTATCAAGAATGGATTTTATAATACCGAGATAATCTTCAATGGCCTGTTTCCTCGTCTTATTCATTTTGAGAAAGATATGATAATCCGAAACGGACGTCAAAACACCGGTCTCTCTCAATCCTGCCTCCTTTACCAGTTTAATATCCTCTTTATTTGCCCTTATCCATCCGGTGATTTCGGGATATGCCAGTCCCAGTTCCAGGCATTTTTCCACTGCTTCCCTGTCTCTGTTGCTGTAGAGAAAGAATTCCGATTGCCTGATCACGCCATTTTCACCGCCGAGTTTACCCATCATGGTGTATAGATCAACAATCTGCTGAACGGTATAGGGCGGTCTTGCCTGTTGACCATCCCTGAACGTTGTATCCGTGATGAAAATTTCGTCCGCGGGATTGATCGGAATGATCTTATGGTCAAAGTCAATTCTGCATACTTCATCATAGGGGAAAACATCTTTTTGGAGATTTGGCTCATCCAGATCTCTGAGTTCAAATCTCCAGAACCGGGAATGTTCATGATCCAGGACTTTTTTATTTTTATTCCATTTTGCCATAATTTATTCTCCACAGAAAGTTTATCACGCAAAAAAAGGGGCACAGAAAACAGATCGCGCCCCCCTGTTATTCTCTTTTAGGATATTTCAGTCCACGGGCACGACCGCTTTAGCCGGAGGTACATAAGGCCATGGGGCGCCGGCATTTTTCCTTACTTTCTTTATATCCTCCACCGTGTATCCACCTCTCGGGATACGGAATTTCTGTCCGGGGTAGATCACGTCTGGATTCTTGATCTTGTTTTTGTTGGCCCTGTAAATGATCGGCCAGAGGAAGGGGTCGTTGTACCGGTCTTTATATTTGGCAATCCACCACAGGGATTCGCCCTTTTTTACTAAATGATATTTACTGAGGACAGGCTTTTTTTTCTTCACAGGTACTTTATGGGTCAAGGTAGCCTCTTCAGGCGTGGTCTCTTTCGCTTGTTTTTTGAGAGAAGGTTGTTCTAAAGTGGTAGTAATCTGTTCCTTGACAGCAGGTTCTTCCGCCGCCATGATTTGCTTGATTTGCTTCTCAGGGGCAGGCACCTGCTCAACAATCGTTGGTTTTTCGGCAGCGACATCCTGTTCAACGGCAGGAGGCGCTTCCACTGTGGCTGTTTTTATCTGTCTTTCTCCGCACCCTGAGAGGGTGAAAATATAACCCACAATGATAAATGTATTCAGTAAAATACCTGAGCAATGATTTCGTCTCATATTCTTTCCCTCCCCATTACTTGCGCATAAAAATATAGAGATAAGTATGTTTTGTCAATGAAAAAGATAAATTTTGTTAGTAACACGTGATATGTCCGGTTTGTAGCACACAATCTGTCCGGT
>JASEGZ010000069.1 GCA_030018935.1 Syntrophales bacterium | reverse complement strand
TAAAGAGCCGACGAAAATCTTATGTCAAATTGTTCCGCGAAAATCGGTGATAAACAAATTCATCATGTTGTAATAATGATTTGAGAAGTGATATAATAATTCTGTATAGCATGTCACCGTAAATTGTGACTTAACTGGTTGAATTGGAAATATTTTATGACTGAAGAAAGTCAAAAACGAGCTACAGCGTCTCAAAAATTCTGGGATGCTTTCAAGGCATGTATTGAGGATAACCGAGTGCGGCCTGATCGTTCGCTCTTTTATGTCAAATGGGGGCAGGCCTTTGTTAATTTCCTGCCCGGGAAGCGATTGCGCGATCGTTCGCGTCAGGATATTGAAGCCTTTATTGCCGACCTGGGCAAACGTCCCGGCATCAAGGACTGGCAGGTAAGGCAGGCGGAACATGCCTTGAGAATTCTCTATGAAACGTTTCTTCCCGGCTATTCTCCAGATGGCATGATAAGTTCGACGGCAAATACTGAAAAAAAGACGCGGGCGTTGAGGATTACTCCTGAGGCGGGGACTTTCCTCGATCGGGTGGTACCCGGCGAGGTTGAGCGGCTTTTTTCGCCGCTTGTCGATGCCTTGAGAACAGAGATACGCAGCCGCCATTACTCGATCCGGACAGAGGCAGCCTATCTTGAGTGGGTGCGTCGTTTCATCGCCTTTCATGGCTACGCCGACCCGAAAAGCATTGATGCGGCTGCGGCAGTGAAGGAATATCTTGACTATCTCGCAGTGGAGAGGAAGGTTGCAGCCAGCACTCAAAACCAGGCCCTCAATGCATTGGTGTTCTTTTACAGCCATGCCTTGCAGAGACCCTTTGGAGAAATGGAAACCTTTGTGAAGGCCAAACGTCCGCAGCGGTTGCCCGAGGTGATGACCAGAAGTGAAATCCAGTCCCTTTTCGAACAGATGGAAGGAATTACTGCGCTCATGACCGGCCTGATGTATGGAGGCGGCCTGCGGCTCATGGAGTGTGTACGTCTCAGGGTCAAGGACATCGACTTCGGCCGCCACCAGATCATGGTGCGTGACGGCAAGGGTCAGAAGGATAGGATAACGATGCTGGCGGAGCGTTTTGTCGTTCCATTGCAGGAACATCTTGCCAGGGTGAAGGTTATTTATGAAAAGGATCAGGCAAATGGGGTTCCCGGGGTCTATATATGGCCGGCGTTGGCCCGCAAATATCCAAAGGCAGCATATGAATGGATCTGGCAGTATGTGTTCCCCGCCAAGGGCCTTTCGGTTGATCCTCGAAGCGGTACCGTGCGGCGGCATCATATCAATGAAAACCTCGTGCAAAAGGCTGTGAAAGAGGCGGCATCACAGGCCGGGACTTTCAGTCAAAAGCCCGGCTGATTATGAATAACAAGCCTATTTTAATTCCTAACTTTGGAACTTATCAATAAAATGAGATGCCTTATTTCCAGAATAAAGTCAAGAATCAACTTTCTTTAGAGGGATAAACAGGGGGAAGCTTTCCCACATAAACGCCTCTTCCGACCCTTTCAATGTCTTCTCTTTTAAAGGCGATAGAAAGAATGCTCCTGATCTTCTTTTCATCAATCCCTGTTTTTCTTTTCAGTGTGGAGACGTCAACCCCTTTCTTTGCCCGCTTTACAATTTTGAGGATCTGGCCTGCTTCAGTCTCCCCGGTGAATCCTCTTTTGGAGACAGGAAGGCTCGCAACAGTTGCTCCTGCTTTCCTTCCAACCGGGGAGGGGGGCTTCTTCTCCGGCTTGTGCACCCCTTTTCTCTTTATCTCTTTCGTAGCGGAAATCGCCCCCGCTCCCGTTCCTGCTTCCCATTTCGCCCCCACTTCCATATCAATACCGAATATATCCCCAAGATTGGAATCATCAATTACCCTGCCGGTTTTCTTTTCCGCGACTCTCAGCAACTTATGTGTCCTGTCTTCCACCGCCTGGCTTATTAAATTCCCCATCTCGACCTGTCTGAGTTTAAAGAAGAGGCCGGGGTCTTTATCAAGCCTGACGCCAATGCCGTAGAGCGTTGCCGCAACATGCTTGCACATGTAAGCCCAGTCAGGACAACTGCAATGGAACTCGATCTCTTGCGGCGAGGGGAAGAGGCCCTCTCCCTTGGCCATGAATATTTCGCCGAGGGTCTGGGGAAATTTCCCGGCCAGGAGTTCCTGTAATGAATCGAGTTTTCCTGCGCTGGCCGCTTTCATCTTGTCCCAGATCGGTTTAGTGATAGCCTTTATCCTGATGGTTATGTCGTAGGGTTTGGATCTTGTTCCCTGAACGAGAGAATCCACCTTCCCGGAATCTATCCGGAGATCAAGCACGGCGCCATTGCGTACATAGCTGCGTCCGCGCCCGATCCGATTGCTGTAATCGGCATATCGTTCAAGGTTCAGATTCCATGACTTTCCCCACCATGTTCTCGCCAGGGCGCTTCCTTCAACGAAGACAGGTTTGATGTCGGGGTTATCCTTTATCAACTTTTTTAATTTCTTTTCTGCCTTTGCCTTCTTTTCCGCTACAGGCACATAACGGGGGTAGTCCCAGTATCTCATGAGCGCCTTTCAAGTCTTCATTCTTATAATGTTAATCTGAAGAGCTTTATCAATTCATCATCTTTCATCTCTGTTATCCATGCCTCGCCGGCACCGGCAATAATATCTTCTGCAAGCCTCGTCTTCTCTTCGAGCATCATATCAATTTTCTCTTCCACTGTGCCCTTGGTTAAGAACTTGTGCACGATAACATTCTTCTTCTGCCCAATCCGAAAAGCCCTGTCGGTTGCCTGATTTTCTACGGCGGGATTCCACCAGCGGTCAAAATGAATCACATGATTCGCTTCCGTCAGATTCAACCCGATACCGCCCGCCTTCAAGGAGAGAACCATAAAGGGGATATAGCTTTGAGATTGAAACGCTTCCACAATATTTTTTCTTTTACTGACCGGCACCCCACCGTGCAGGATCAGGCCTTTTCGATAAAAGATGCCTGCGAGGAAATCATGAAGAGGTTCGGTCATTTCCTTGAATTGTGTGAATACCAGAACCTTTTCCCTTTTTTCATATATCGTCTCACATATCTCCCGGAGCCTCGTAAATTTTCCGCTGTCTTTTTCTTCAAATCCCGATTGCCCCAGATATTGATCAGGATGATTACAGAGTTGCTTGAATTTCATAAGGGAAGACAGGATCAGCCCTCTCCTCTGGATGCCTTCTGTTTCGGCAATTGCCCTCTTTATATCTTCCACTGCTCTGTTGTACAAGAGCACCTGTTTTTTACTGAGGCTCGCATAAGTTTTCATCTCCACCTTGCCCGGAAGATCGGAGATAACCGATTTATCGGTCTTCAGACGTCTTAGGATGTAAGGGCTGATGAGTTTGCGCAATTTTGCATACCCGGAATGGTCATCCTTCAGCCTGTCTGAAAACTCTTTGAACTCCTTTATGTTACCGAGTAATCCCGGATTTAAAAAGTCAAAAAGAGACCAAATATCCGAGAGTCTGTTCTCGAGAGGAGTCCCCGTCATTATAATCCTGTTTCGCGCAGTCAGTTTTTTAACCGCCCGCGCTTGTTTCGTCCCTGGATTCTTGATGGCCTGGGCTTCGTCCAGGATAATATAGTTCCAGGAATAAGATTGGAGCCATTCATATCTTTGAGCCATGGCATAAGTTGTAATAACGAGATCGAAGTCATCCGGTGAATTGTGTGTTTTTTCCAGGGCATTTTGGGCGGTACCGGCGCTGGGATGCGCCACAGAGAAACGAATATCGGGGGAAAATCGCTGAATCTCAGAAGACCAGTTGAAGATGAGGGAGGCCGGTACGACTAAAAGACTGGCCTTATGGGGGCTTCCCGTTCTATGGAGTTCTGATTTCAAGATATGTAAGAAGGCCAGCGCTTCAACGGTCTTTCCCAGGCCCATATCGTCCGCCAGGCAGGCGCCGAACTGTAGTGAGTGTAAGAAATAGAGCCAGTTTACCCCTTTGTGTTGATACTCTCTCAATTCGGCCTTGAATGTATCATCGGGCTTCACAGGAGGGATCTTCTGCGGGTTAAGCATCTTCTGGATGACCGATTCCATCCATTTTCCGTTTGAGATACTGTGGTCTATCTCTGTGCCATGGACGCCCAGTAACTTTTCCGGCCGCAGTTGCAGGCGCAATGCCTCTATGAAGCTCAGGCCCCCAGCATTTGCCATCTCTTTTGCTTTTTTGTACGCCTCCAGCGTCTGTCTCAGTTTCTCAGGATTCACAGCCACCCATTTGTTTTTGATATAGGCGAGTCCTTCCGATTCATTGAGCAGTTTTTTTGCCTCTTCTTCTGAAATCTGTGTATCTCCTAAAAACAGTTGCGCATCAAAGTTCAAAAGCGCATCCATTCCCACAAAAGAGGGCTCTTTATTGCCGATGCTTACATTAAGCCTGATACTCGATGCGCTGCCTTTCCACCAGTTGGGAATACGGCACAGGATGCCGCAATCTTCATAGACAGGAATCTCTTTCAGGAAGGAAAACGCCTCTTTTGAGCTCCAGGCAAGGGGGTGAAACAATTCGCCGGTTTCGAGGAGTTCGGAAATCAGGGGGCTTCTTTGGGCGGCTCGATGGACTGTTGTCAGGAGTTGCAAAAGCTTTTTACTGTCCTGTCCATATTCCTGCAGTGCATGCTTAAGAGGGAGATGTTTGGATTTCCCCTGTTCATTCAGCCTGGTGGAGTAGGTTGCCAGAAAGGCAAAGGGATTTTCCTCATTCTTGTTTTCTACGAGATGGAAAAAGACCCTGCCCACGAGGTGCACATTGGGACTGTAGGTCTTGATAAAATCCTCAACTGTCCCCTCATACGTCCTTATTGCACCGGCAAAAGTCTTTCCCAGCCTTAACCATACATCCTTAAGCAATTCCAGGGTCAGATAGTCGGAGCCGGTCATTAGCGGAGCATCTTCCAGATACCGTCTCAATGCGTCTTCTTCTATCAGGATCTCGGCCTTATGACGCAGGACTTCCAGATCGGACGTCTGGGAAAGCCTTTTGGCAAACAATCCTGCGAAGCTCCGCCAATAATCAAGGGAATGAGAAAGAGGGGCGCCTCTGTCGCAAAAACCCAGGAAAAGAAGCCAGGAATCCGTATTCCGGGAAAAACGCTTGTATATCTCCTCCTGTAACAATCTATTGCTCTGGATTATGGCCTCCTGGGTATCCGTCCATTCTAACTCCAGGGAGCCGTTCGGCATAACAACCGCGATTAATTCCCGATTTATATCTTCCGTCATAGGGTAAATATTTTCTGAATCAACGGTAGAGAGATTGTATGGGGAAGGGGTCTTTAGGCAATGATCCCCTTCTCGACATATTGACGGAATTCATCCTCATCCAGGCTCAGCAAGTCCTGATAGACATAGCGGTTATCCTGTCCTAACAGGGGGCCGGCCCGCCGGAAGCAGGCCGGTGTACGGCTTAGCCTTATCGGTGTGCCGTCGGAGGTGGTATTGCCCAGGACCGGGTGGGGGAGTTGTATAAAAAACCTTCTGCTCAAAAGTTGAGGGTTGCCTGTTAGGTCGGCGGCGTTATTGACCACTCCGGTGGGCACCCCGGCTTTCTGTAGCATATCCATTACCTCTTCTGGCGGATAATTAATAGTCCATTGTCCTATCAGTTCATTGAGATCCTCAGCGTGCTGCTGCCGCTGCAAAAGATCGGAGAATCTTTCCTCTTTTGTCCAGGCGGGATTATCCATGATCCGGCAGAGGGCATGCCACTCATCCTCGGTGAATACAGCGATAACACACCACCTGTCGTCGCCCAGACATCTGTAGCAACCGTAGGGAGCAGCGGGGATACCTTCAGGGGTTCTGTCCCGGGGTGTGGCCGGCGTACGGTTGACCGCACAGTCCAGAAGAGCAGGGCCGAGCAGGCTGGATACTGCCTCGTATTCCGAAATATCCAGATACTGCCCCTCGCCAGTCCTCTGGCGGTATTCCAGGGCCCCTAAGATGGCTAAAGCAGCAACTAGACCGGCCAATGGGTCTGCGTAGGCATAGCCTATTCCAGTCGGATAATCCTTGCCGGGGGAGGTGAGATAGGTAATACCGGTAAGGGCCTGAATAGTATATCCGAGGGCGACGAAATCCCTCCACGGTCCCGTCTGTCCCATCCCCGACATGCCGGCCATGATCAGGTCAGGTTTGGCCTGTTTCAGGACCTCGTAGTTCAGCCCCCAGTTAGCCATCACCCGGGGGGTAAAATTCTCTATCACCACATCGCTTATCCTGACCAACCTCAGTGCAAGCTCCCTTCCTTCGGGGTGGCTCATGTCCAGGGTGATGCTCAACTTGTTACGGTTCCAGGTATTGAAATAAGCTGTGGCATTGGACTCGGCGCCCTTTGCGGTTTTCCCGGATTGGACTTTGATCACCTCGGCCCCAAAGTCGGCCAGGATCCTTGTGGCATAGGGGCCGGCCAGAAGCCAAGTAAAATCCAGCACTCTTATCCCCTGAAGGGGACTTTTCTCCATCTGGCATCCTCTTTTAGAAAGTTAAGAGGTTATTTAAATTGTCACTCTTGGTTTTTGGTTTCTACCAGGAAGCAAAGAATAATTCGTCACTGTAGGATTAAAAACTCGTAACTATTCAGCCTGTCGAATCATGCCAATAAAGTAGAACATTGTCAAGGGTCCCTGCATGCCGGAGTAAACCACATACCGGCTAAAGCCGGTAGCTTTGACGTCGGCTGGAAGCCG
>JASEGZ010000068.1 GCA_030018935.1 Syntrophales bacterium | reverse complement strand
ATTCATAACCTCTTGATAGTCAATAATTTAACTTTTTGAATCGCGAACTTGGGTGAGGTAAATTCCACCTTGTTTGTCTGCCGCATATCCTGCCATTTTGTCTCACCAACCTTTCTGAAGGAGAGCATAATATCAGCCGGTACCTGCCGTATCGTCTTTTCCCACGAAATAGTCATCGCTGCATTCGGCTTATCGGTAGAAACGGTCAGTTGCCAGGTGCGTTGTTCGCCGACATTCATTGCCGGTTGATAATCCTGATTATATAGCCCGGCATTCTTTCCCCAGTCGCTATGCTCAAAATAAGCGGCTACGGTTTGTCCCATCATAGGTGGTTCAGAGCTATCCATAACATCCGCATCTTCTTTAGCCTCCTGAGCTGTTCCCAAAATAGTGCTTTTGTCTGAGGCACCCTCTGAAAATACCTCCAGACAAAGGTTAAATTGCAGTGTCGGGTTTGTCTGCTTGTTCGTCAATAATTTGGGTGCTCGCGGTGGCTTAAGGTAATCAGGCATCTCCATAGTTGCTGTGCCTACACCTGGCGGGGCTGGAATGATAAGCGTTATATTCGGCTTTTTAGTTTTCAGCCAATATCCATCCCATGGTTCCAATTTAGAACCACTTGTTCCAGCTTCATAGCTGTCTGATATTGGCACCTCACTCATATATGCCTCATCTTTGGTGACAATATCCCAACGGTAAAGTGTGCCTTCTATCAAACCATCGGAAACCGCTTGATTAAACGAAACAGCAGAGCCAGTCCCCTCACTAAATTCCAAATCCTCTACATTTACAGCCAGAATGAATGGATTACCAATTGCTTGCCAACCAACGGTATTCAGTTCGATTGAGATATTGTTGAAATTCGATGCCCCACCTACATCTACTATTACATCATCCTCAATCCGTGTCCAGTAGCCATTTCCTGTTTGTAAAGATACTTCACCAAGGTCAAACGGGTAGATTTTATAGCCACCAATCTCGGTTTTATACTGATAGAGTCTGAATGGGTTAATATCATCTCCAAGATTGACAAATGGTTCTGCCCGTTGTGGTGTAACAGGGACAGAGAAGAATTTCCATCCGGATGAACCTTTCTTTGTACTTTTTGCCACAAAATCTACCTTCTGCACATCCAGTCGAAAATACCTTGATAACTCACCTTCATTAACATAGCTGTAAATCTCTGTTAGCTCCGGGTCACCAGTTTGCGGATTGGTATTTACACTGGTTGGGTCAAGTGAGATATTATTTGTTACATTACCTTGACTATCAAATTCCACCAGTCGCATAACCTGATATTGTCGATTGGTTTTAGTCAATAGTAGTGATGGTTGCCAACTCAGCGTTACAGTCGCATACTTTTTGGCATTATCAACTACAAAGAACCAATGGTGTGATAATCTACCATCTGCCGGACGAATATCGCGTTCAAACTCCTTCTTCTGCCTGTCTAAATAACTCAACCGCATCTGGGAAGCCATTGTCGGCACTGATGGTGCATCCTTTTCATCCGTTCCGTCATTGGCACCATATTCTACCCCGGCCATATTATTTCCATCTAAAGCAATGCCATCGGTTACGCTTAACCCAATAGACCAAACTTGTTCAAAAGGTGCATCCTTGGTGCGGAATGTCCACATAAAGGCATTATCCAGTGGATTACCGGCTAAATCATGGACACCACGCTCGATGGATGTTTGTGTTCCAACGACTTTTTTCTCATCGGTTTTAATCTCAACCCGATAAAAGCCATATGGGGTAAATGGCACAATCGGCACGAAGATAGCCTTACGCAGAGCCGGGGAATAGGAGACATAGCCGGCCACCTGCTTATTGTTTTCCAGCAGGTCTGTTACCAAAAAGGTGCGGTCGGTAAAATCCGTTGCCCGCATATCATCGGTGAACAGCACACTCAACTCGCCCCGATAGATTCGCTCTGCCTCTGATGCCTGATAATCAGGGACACTGCACAAAACCGATGGCTTGCTCTCATCTACTAAGAAAACCATATCAGTCGGGTCCAAATCCGTATTGGGTTTGGTGGCTTTATCCGTAGCCACAGCCCGCAAGGCATACTCACCCACACCAAGCGTCTTGATCTCATCCTCTGTCCAGTGAAAGGTGAATTCCCTTCGCGGCGGCACACGGTCAAGATACTCAAACAGGGTGACCACAGAGGTATTCGTCCCTTCCCATTTCATACCTGACAGGTTTCGCCATGGCTCCCAAACCCCATCAGGCTGTTTGGATCGTATCTGGAGCTGAATCTTGGAAATATCCATATCACTGGACACAACCTCAATATCAAAGGGGTTTTCGGTTGGAAAGAGCACCGGGCTGATCCGTTCTCCGGAGTATGGAGCAACCACAATGGCTCGGGGGGCGCGCAGGTCGGCAAATTTGGGCTTTATCGTCAGGGAACGGCTGATCTGATCATCTGCCTCTTCAATAACCCCAATGACCGCTGAATATTCTTTCTCCTCTGAATTCTCCTGATCCATTTGTGGTGGATAGACAGAGACAACAATATCTGCGCATGGCGCCTGCTTGGAGAGTTCAACCCCATAAGGCCCTGCATCCCCATTGAACCTGACAGTCAAATTATTTTTGTTATCAGCAGGTGAAGCATAGAGCAGGAAACCAATCCCTGAGGATTTTAATTCCCGCTGACCATTATATGTTAGTTTCACCTTATAATGCGCTCCATCCTGATAGTCAAAGGTGCCAGTCGTATCCTTAATCAACTCCATAACAACATCAACCGCCTTGTTCGTCCCCGGCTCCCAGGGATCAGAGGTTATACAACCCGGTTCAGCAAAGAAGAGAGGCGTTCCCCACCTGGGGTCTTCATAGATACGGGTAGAATAGTTATCTCCAACATCATCATCATGAAGCACAAACCCCACGCCCTGCTCTGCCGCATAACCACTCTCCCATTCACCACCCAGGCCAACACCGCTGCCCCCAGGATAGATTCGCTCCTGCATCAAGTGACATCTGCACACCCGTTTGTATACCGGGTAACCATTTTTTTTCGCCCAAAACTTGATTGTCTTTGTGCCGGCCAGGGTAGCTGATCCCTGCCCTTCTCTTTTCGGCAGCCCACCAAACATAGTATAAATTCCCTTCTCCCCACCAACAAATATTTCCTGAACAAGGGGTGGATCATGGGTCATCATACTCACCTCATCGCGGACAAAGAGCGTGAAATCCTTCACAGGATGTCCGTTCGATGTAGCGGTAACAGTATAGGTATGCGCCCTTGGCTGCGGTGGATAGTAATACATATACCCCTCTGGATTATCGTCTTTATTTAGACCAAATTGCTCCAGGAATTCATCTGGCAGATCGAAGAGCCTGGTCCTGGGACTTACGGTAAGTTCGATCGGGCTGGGTATGACCATAGCCACGGCCCGATTGGCATCAATTAAATCAACCTCTTTTGTCTCAGGATTAGCATCTATTACCTTTATTAAGTATTTTCCGGGATTTAAGGTGAACACAAACCTGCCGTCTGCCTCATCGGATAGCCCTTCTGCCTGTCCGTTGTCACCACTGATGATCACTGTTTTGCTGCCAACTGCATATCCACCGGAATCCTGAACAAAGACAGTCAACCTCCGAGTGGTATAATTGATGAAATCAATATCGGTTCTGGTGTCCTTAATGGTGACTAATTGAGTATTTTCATCATAGCCCTGGATCGTTTCCTTAATCCGGATATCGCTACCCTGCCTTTCAGCCAAAAAGAGGTATTTCCCGGCAAAGAGCGGCAGGCTGTAATTGACACCAGTGCTAAAAAGTGATTTTTTGCTGGGTGTGCTCTCGATATTACTGCCGCCGCCTACTGGCTGGGCTTTAATTTTAACACCGTCCACCAGCACATCCTGGCCGTTCTTTTGGATGCTGTAGATGACCCTGCCGCCAACCGGATAAACGCTGATATCCACAAAATCTGTGGCCAGGTTATTCGGGCTGTCTAAGGTAAGCTCGGTGTGCCGGATACTTGTCTCGAATTCATGGGCGTTATCTCCTGTGCCTTTGCTTGCCCGGATTTCATAACTGCCCAAAGGAAGATGGCTAAACTCGTAGTAGCCGTTGTCGTCTGTTAAAGATTGAAGAATGCCATCCCCAATGGTAATAAGGCTATCATCCTCGTCTGCAATCCGGTTTAAGACATCTTTGTCCACATGGGATGAGGTGAGGGTCAGCTTTACATCCTTAACTGGTGTGCGAAGGTCTGCGGCCTTCACATACCAGGCAATCTTACCGTCTATTATCTCTACCTGTGTTGTCTGCACAGAACTCCATTTACCGTATTCCGATTGCACCATCAGGCTGACCATATACTTGCCTGCCTTTTCAAAGCTGTGGGTTGGGTTATAGATACCCCGCACACTTGCCGGGTGGCCTGAGACACCCCAGCTCTCCGAACCCATATTAGTAAGTGTGCCAGAATACCCGGAAGGAGATAGATCATGGACAATGGTGCCTGTCCCCTCCTCAAACCGCCAGTAACCTACAAGGCCTGTCTCCTTACCTGTCATCCCCTCCTTGTATTTTACAACCTCTTCACCGGTGAGGGCCTTGTTCCAAACAGCCACCTCGTCTAAAGTGCCGTGAATGGTGTTCGGGTGATTATAACCCATTTGAAACCCTCCCCAGGCCTGTGGCATATCCATACCGGTCTTTTCAGCCAATAAGACACCATTCTTAAAAGGTTGCAGTCCCATTATCAAAGGTGAAGGCAAGGTGCTGCCATTGATTGAGTTGCAGGGTGCCATTGGGTATATTAGTTGGGGTAAATCTCGTCCCCCAACCGATTCCCGTATATATTCCGCCATCTTTTGTGGTATGGAAAACGAATCCATTCCACCCATTGGCAGCCATTATATGTTGATTCCAATTCGTGTGCGATAAGGGATAGAGCCACCAGCTGACTGTAAAGGCTGTCGGCTGCCAGGTAAGACCCGGGATATCCACATAGTCATTTTGCCCGTCAAACATAAGCCCCCCATCCACACCTGCAAAGACCCACTGCCAGTCCTTGATATGGCCGACATCATCAGACTCCTTAAAGTCCGGGGGATTGCCGCTGAATTGGATGGGCGAGAAGTTGCCGCCTGCGATACCTCCTTTATAAGGCCCGCCGGGCATGGCCGTGGGTTTGCCTGCTTCGATGGTAGCATTTGTAGTTTTGCTGTTGGTTAGCTTCAACCCCTCGGATGTGGTCACAGTGGCCACAACCTTGAGTTCGTAGCTGCCCTCTGCTGTCCAGGTATATTCTGCCTCACCATTGCTGTTAGTGCTCACACTGGTGCTGGTGGTGCCAACATACCACTGATACTCGATTGATTGGCAAGAAGGATAGGCTGTCTTGTTGATTGAGCAGGCAAGCGAAACAGGCTTGTTCGGTTTACCTGTGTATGGGCCCTGCGGATTCACATTTAGGGTATCGTATATTTTCAGATCAAACACCTTTGCCGGATCACTTTCCACCCCATAATTGGTGACCGCCTTACAGCGGATATTGCCGTTTAAGTTGGAGCTGTTCCATATATGCGAGACCACCTGACCAGCCGTCTGTGTCGCCCAGTTATCATTCATATCCCAGAGGTATTTTTCAATCGCCTCATTTCCATTGAGGTTGGCATCTGCCATCAGATAGACAGGCTTACCCACAACCCCCACATATTTTCCGTTATACCAGGAGACATCCGCAGACTGCGGCGGTGTATTTTTAACCTCTGGGCGGTTCCAGGCACGGACCGGAATCGTGAGAGAACCCGACCACACCCCCTTAGAATCAATTGTCCTGCAATAGAGTGTGTATTCACCTGCATCAGAAAAGCTCGTGTTTTTCTGCGGATTGGTTATCGGATTACCAAAATCAGAATTGCCCGGTAATTTCCATTGGTAGCCGGCAAGTGTTGCCCCAGGAAAAACAGGATTCCCTCCGGATGCCACTTCAAAACGAACATTAGCATTTAGAGCGACATTAACCCTGCTGTTTGCTCCCTGGGCAGGACTAACATAGGTGGGTTTGAGTATCAGGTCGTATGCCCTGGCTGAAACAGAAACCCCTATCTCCTCAAAGGGCAATGTAAGATTGAAGTTACCGAAGTAATCTCTATAATCTGTGTGCTCGTAACCCTCAGGAGGCTCAACCCACACATCAACATTCTCGGTCATACCACCCCCAAGCTCTCCTGATGACTTTGAGAACTTTATCCACATGTAAGGGGATGAGCTGATTGACCAACTCTGTTTTGTAAGAGCGTCGCCGGTATTCTTGAAGATTAAGGTCTTCTTTTGCGATTTATTATAAGCCTTAGCAGAATCATTCGTCGCAAGATAGACATTGCCAAAATCGAACCCCCCCGAAGGCGTTATCACCTCCACCTTCGGCGCCCTGAGCACAAGGCACGGGTCATAAAACCAGGCATCAACCTGATTCTCCCCATAGTTGCGATGGGCTGCCATTTTGACCCGGATTTTTCGTGTGCCTTCGGGTAAGGGTTTATCTTTGATCTCAAATTTAGTCCAATCTCCGTTGTGCCAGTTAGTGGGATATTTCCCAAGTTCATTCCCTGAGCCATCATAAAATGTTATCTCAAACCATCCGTCGTCAGTATTGTTAGGCCATGAATCCTGTCTCTGCCCCCTAACCCATCCGCTAAAGCTCATCTGGACACATTTGCCATCGATTGCCCCGACATATTGTGAAACATCCACATCCTGATACGCATCTGACCAGACGCCACCACCACCCTGACCTCCACCACGAAAACGCCAATAAACATCGTGCTGTCTGGTAAAACCATTGCTTGTTATCCAGTAATTCATGTTAGTATTTGGAATGGGATTCTTGATCAGATTCCCTGTCACTACATCCCCCGCGCAAGCCCAATCAGCCCCCAGAACCAAAACCATCATCACCGCTCCCATCAAACCAAACCCCATTCTCTTCAAACTCCGATACATCTTCATATATTTTTGCCTTGCAAAAATATCAGTATTAAGGGAAGTATCCCTTAACAATCCCTCTAAATCCGAAACAACCCCCAATACCTTTTCTAAACCATAAAACCTTTCCATTTCTTCCACCTCCATTTTTCAGATACTGACTAATATATACCCCCCCAAAGAAAGTCAATTTTTTTGCGTCAAGTACTTGTGTGGTAAGAAATTCTTTGCTTCACTCAGAATGGCAGATCGACGAGGCATATAGGGTTTACCCCTCGAATCCACGTTGAACCTTAAGAAATTGCTTTTGAAGCAGAGTAAACAATTTCCCCAACACGGTCGATATGG
>JASEGZ010000067.1 GCA_030018935.1 Syntrophales bacterium | reverse complement strand
AACAAACCGGACAGATTGTGTGCTACAAACCGGACATATCACGTGTTACTAACAGCCACCCTACTTTGTCTTGACTTTCAAAACTGGTCTGCTATGATTTTCCAAACTTTTTAAGGAAGTATGGGAGTGAACAAACAGATAAGAAGGTTCCTGTCAATATCACCTCTGAAGATAACTTTCTTTGTTATTTTGATAGCCCTTGTATTATTCTTCATGGATGTTCCCTTCCTGCGGTTTATGGAATTGAAGGCCCTCGATTTGAGAATGCTCTCCCGGGGGGAAATCTCTCCTGGAGGCGAAATCGTTATTGCGGCGATAGACGAGAAGAGCCTGGCTGAACTGGGGCGGTGGCCATGGCCGAGGACGACGATGGCCAGGCTCGTTGATGTCCTGAAGGCATACGGGGCCAAGGTGGTGGGATTTGATATCGTTTTTGCTGAACCCGATGAAAATTCCAGCCTGAAAACCATCATTGCCCTTTCAAAAGAGCTCAAAAATATCGGGATTCGGGACGTGAGATTAGATAGATTACTGACAAAGGAAAAAACGATGGCCGATACCGATGCCAGTCTGGCTAAAGCGATCGAGCGGGCAGGGAATGTCACCCTCGGTTATTTCTTTCATATCTCAAAAAGGGATGTTTCCTACCTCACGAACGAGGAAATCGAGGCAGAGGCCGAAAATATCTCCAGTTCCAGATACCAGATGATCCAGGCAAAAGTAACACCGGATGAATCTGCCCTCGTCCATGCCTATGCCGCGGTGGCAAACCTGAAACCTCTTTCCGAAGTAGCCGAAAACAGCGGTTATTTTAATGCATTTCCCGACAGTGACGGGGTGATCAGATGGTCTCCCCTGGTCATCAAATTCCAGGACAACTATTATTCACCGCTGGCTTTGTCTCTATTACTTCAGTATCTCGATTGGCCTATGCTCACTCTGAACTTAACTGAATACGGTGTGGAGGGGGTGAAGATAGATAGGCTTGAGATTCCCACCGACGAGACAGGGAGGATGCTGATCAACTACCTCGGCCCGGCAAAGACTTTTCCCCATTATTCGGTTTCCGATATTATCGGCGGCCGTCTCTCTCCTGATCATTTCCGGGGTAAAATCGTGATCGTGGGCGCCACAGCCATCGGGATTTACGACCTCAGGGTAACACCCTTCAGCACCGTTTACCCCGGGGTAGAGATACATGCAACCGTAATTGATAACATCCTCCGGCAAAACTTTCTTCACCAATCCTTCTGGACGAAATTTTTAGATTTCTGTGCCATTATCTTCTTCGGTCTGATCACAGGTATCGTCATTCCCCGGGCGAAGGCTGTCTCCGGGATGATCCTGAGCTTTCTCATCATCAGTGCTTTTATCATCACGAATACTTATGTTTTTTCCCATTATAACATCTGGTTGAATCTCATCTACCCGGTTCTGACAATGCTGGCGGTCTATCTGGGCATAACCGTCTATCGGTACATTACTGAAGAGAGAGAAAAGAAGAAGATACGGGGTACTTTCCAGTATTACCTCACCCCCTCCGTCATCACTGAGATGTTGAAAGACCCGTCAAAACTTAAACTGGGGGGGGACAAAAAAAACCTGACGGTACTTTTTTCCGATATCAGGGGGTTTACTACTGTATCCGAGAGGTTAGCGCCTGAAGAGCTTGTACACCTGCTGAATGAGTATCTGACGGCCATGACTGATGTGGTATTCAAATATGATGGTCTCCTCGATAAGTACATGGGGGATGCAATTATGGCCGTATTCGGAGCGCCCCTCGAGCAACCCGACCATCCGAGGAGGGCGTGCAGAACTGCCCTTGATATGATGGAGGAATTGAAAAATCTGCAGAAGAAATGGGTGGATGAGGGGCGGCCGGTTCTTGATATCGGTATCGGTATCAACAGCGGTGATATGGTGGTAGGTAACATGGGTTCGAAGATGCGGTTTGATTACACCGTCATGGGGGACAGTGTGAACCTCGGTTCCAGACTGGAAGGGATTAATAAGGAATATGGAACAAACATCGCTATCAGTGAATACACGTATGTCGCCGTCAAGGATGTTATGTTCTGTCGGGAGTTGGATTCAGTCAGGGTCAAGGGGAAGAAACTCCCCGTGAAAATTTATGAACTTCTGGGGGAAAAGAAAGACGGGCAGGGAGAGGAATTTGCCAGGCTTTTTGAGGAGGGGCTGGCAAAATATAAACAGGGCCAGTGGGATGAGGCGCGAGCCACCTTCCATGAGGTTTTAAAAGTCCGACCCGGCGATCCCCCTTCAGAGTTGTACATCAAGAGATGTGAGGAACTTAAAGAGAATCCGCCTCCCGCCCCATGGGACGGTGTCTTCACCATGACGAAAAAATGACTAACCGGAGGGAAAAAATGGAGGGAAAAGGCGCAAAAAGGAGATTTGAGGGATGTCCACGCCCGTATTTTATGCTTCTTTAGTGGCGGCAATGGAAGATTGGGGCTATGATTTGAAGAATCTCAGCGGTTCAATGATAAACGAGCCGATGTATATGTCCATTGCGGTGTATGACTTTGATCCCGAGACTCCTTTTGATCCTCTGGATGAGAAAAGAGATAGAAAAGAACGCACAGCGGGAGCAACGGGAAATGGATGAGAAAAAGAGGATAATAGTGGGACTAAATGAGTTCGTGGTACCGGAAGAGGAAGAAGTACCGATCAGGATACGCATGGACCGGACAATCGAGGAGCAGATGACCACTGCTGAGACGCTGAAAAAAAGAATAGAGAAATTAAAAGCTAAACGGGACCAGAAAATGGTTAAGGACGCAATGGAGCGGTTAAAAAGCGAGGCAGGTAAAGGAGAAAGGCATAATCTGATTCCCGCCATAAAGGATGCATTAAGAACAGATGCTACCTTTGGGGAGATACTGGGTGTGCTAAGAGTAGCTAATGGGTATAGCTATGATCCTTACAAGATGATAGAAAATCCCTTTGTATGAGGGGGCAGGGGAGATGGGAAAGAGGAAAATACGTGTTCTCGCTGCTTTACCGGGCATAGAAGGGCATGATAGAGGAATAACCCTCGTATGCCAGGCATTAAGAGGTGCTGGCATGGAAGTAATATACTTGGGTAGATTCAATACGCCACAAAAAATAGTGCATGCGGCAATAGAAGAGGATGCGGATGTTATTGCGTTGAGCTATCTTGGAGATCACCTGTACATGAGATTTTTTACGCAGGTAGTAGAATTGTTAAAGGAGAATAGAGCAGAAGATATCAGTGTAGTCGTTGGGGGACGCATTACGCCAGAAAATAGACCAAAACTAAGAAAAATGGGCATAACCGGCTTTTTTGGCCAGGGCACTCCTCTGGATGTAATAGTAAAGCATGTCTTTGAGGTGGGTGAACATTCGTAAGCCTCGATACTTACGGCCGGCAATTGACACACAACATGCCATCAAAAGAGAAAGAGAAATATAGGAGCTGGGTCGAGGTTGATCTGGACAACTTCAACCACAACTGGGATGAGATAAAAAGGCTGGTTGGTCCTCGAGTTAAGATCCTCCAGGTAGTCAAAGCAGATGCCTATGGTCACGGGGCAATTGAGATTTCCAATTGTGCCCTGAAAAAAGGCGCCGCTGTTCTGGGGGTTGCCAATGCCGATGAAGGCGTGCAGCTTCGGGTAAGCGGGATCACGGCGCCCATACTGATCCTGAGCCCATCCACGGATTCCGAGATCAACGAAATCATGAAGTACAATCTGATACCGTCGGTATCGGATCTGCAATTTGCCCGACAACTCCAGAAGAGATACAGAAAGGCAGGTATCAGGACACCGATCCACATCGAGGTAGATACAGGTATGGGGAGGGATGGAACGATGCATCATGAAGCCTTCACCATGATTCAGGAAATCCTTGGATTTCCCAATATCATCGTGGAAGGCATCTTTACCCACCTTGCCGCAAGTGAGGTCACCACCGACTACAATGAGATGCAGTGGAACCTTTTCCAAGAACTTCTTGACAAACTGGAGGGACATCGTATCTATATTCCCATCAAACATATATCCAACAGTGGCGCCATCATGAACTTCCCCCATTTTCATCTCGATATGGTGCGGGCCGGTATCATGACTTACGGGATCCATCCCTCGCCGGAAACAGAGACGAAGGCAGATCTTGCCCCGGTCATGAGCTTCAAGACCAGGGTGGTCCTGATTAAGGAATTCCCGAAAGGATACAGCATCGGTTACGGCAGATCTTATATCACGAATCGTCCCACCAGTATCGCCACCATACCGGTCGGATACGGTGACGGATACGGGTTCATCCTTTCCAATCAAGGCGAGGTACTGATCAGGGGAAAGCGGGCGCCAATTGTGGGACGTATCTCCATGGACATATGTACCGCCGATGTTAGTCATATCAAAGATTGTCGGACTGGTGATGAGGTTGTCCTGATGGGGCATCAGGGTGAGGAGTACATCTCTGCCAATGAAATTGCCAACAGGGTAAAAACCATTAGCTATGAGATTCTCTGTGCCCTGGGAAAGCGGGCACCACGTATTTTTCTACAAAAGGGGAAAACAGATACCATAGAGCCGCGCCTACGGAGGATATTCATCCCGGATGAGGAGAAATCTATCTCCCGGATTGACAACATCATCCGATGCTGTTTCCAGACAAGGGCACGGAATGCAGAGTTCGGCGACGCCATATACTATGAAATGTTTGAGACCCTTTTCGGCAAAGAAGATCGTCAGTTAGAACTGAGGACCGACTTCAGATACGACATAAATGTCTCAGATCTTACAGGGCAGGAGACGGTGGACCCTCTCGCGGAGGATTACTTCAAGGTGATCACCCATATCGAGTATACGAAGACCATCAAAAATCATATCTTTATTATCGGCTGTGCCACAAATAGCGAGCAACTGGCCGCTCTTTTCGAGGATAAGCGATGCGAATACCGGTGGCTTCTGGATCACGGGGGCGATCCCGTTACGGAAAGGGATTTCCAGGCCAGTCGAGTACGGGTACGTATTGACAGACAAGAGGTCCCGATTATAAAGATAGAAAACACGGAAAAGGGTTACGAGGTCTGGTGCGGCGGGGAACAGCTCAGGGGAAAGTTGAACAGGCCCGTCAAGGTGGAGATTGAAATCGCTACGAGGAAATCCAAGAAAAGCAATGACTTCTCCGTCTATCTCGTGTACCCTACGAGGGGACTGGAGATATCGTTCAACTATGGGGGGACAATCATCAAGAATGTGCGTGAAGTCAGTTTCTTTGCCGGTAAGCGCCCTTATCCGGAAATTATCAGGGAAGAAGGAAAAGCGATCAAGCTGAGGATCAGTGAAGATGAATGGATATTCCCCAACAGCGGTGTTACCTTTATCTGGGACCTTTGAAAGGAGGCCCGGAGAATACCCTACGAAGCCCTTAAAGAAGAAATTGATTTTTAACCACCACTTTTGTACCAAGTAATGCACGAGGATGGACAAAAGTGCATACCGATTTGACATTTATTACCAACGAACCGAACCGAAACCTTCTGGAAAGGTTCAATGTCCTCATCAAAGACACCCGTTTTTTTGATGTCCTCGTCGGGTATTTCTATTCAAGCGGATTTTACCGTCTTTATCAGCCACTGGAAAGTACGGAAAAGATCAGGGTTCTCATCGGCATCAGCACGAACAAACAAGTCCTTGATTTAATCCAACAATCACGCATTCCCATCCAGACGTCCTTTCAATTTTCCCACGCAGAAGTAAAGGAACAGTTTTCCGAAGCGATTGCTAACGAAATGGCGATTTCTGAAGATGACGCAAACATCGAGCAAGGGGTTTATAAATTTATCGAATGGCTGAAAAACGGCAAACTGGAAATCAGAGCCTACCCTTCGGAAAACATCCACGCCAAGCTGTACATCATGACGTTTGCCGAAGGAGACCGCGATGCCGGCCGGGTCATCACCGGTTCCAGCAATTTTACCTCTGCCGGTCTTGTCGAGAATCTTGAGTTCAACGTAGAGCTGAAGAACAGGGCGGACTACGACTTTGCCCTCGCCAAGTTTAATGAGCTTTGGGCTGTGGCCGTGGATGTATCGAAGCCCTACGAAGACACCATCGTCAATCGGTCGCCCTTCGCTCATTTCACGCCCTATGAGCTTTACCTCAAATTCCTGTACGAGTACTTCAGAGATGAGTTGAACCGACCGGATGAACTGGAAGACATCTACGTTCCCGACGGATTCAAACGGCTGAAGTATCAAGAGGAAGCCGTTATCAGCGCCCGTAAAGTGCTCCAGGAATACGGTGGCTTGTTTTTGTCAGACGTTGTGGGGCTTGGCAAGACTTACATGGCAGCTTTGCTTGCACAGCAACTGGACGGACGTTCGCTGGTGATCGCGCCGCCCCATTTGCTGGACAAGAACAATCGCGGGTCATGGCCGAATGTCTTCGGAGACTTCCGCGTGCCGCACACCGATTTTGAGTCCATCGGCAAATTAGAAGATTTGCTGGAACGCGATGTATCGAAGTATGCCAATGTATTCATCGACGAGTCGCATCGCTTCCGCACTGAGACGAACCAGACCTACGAAATGCTTGCCCAGATCTGTCGCGGTAAACGGGTAATTCTGGTCTCTGCAACGCCGCTGAACAATACCCCACGGGACATTCTCAGCCAGGTCAAGCTATTCCAGAATGGCAAAAACAGCACCATCCCGAACGTCCGCAACCTCGAAGCCTTCTTCACGCGCCTTGAGAAAAACCTCAATGGCCTCGACCGTCAGACCGACCGCGAACAGTACTTTGCGGCAGTCCAGGTTAATGCCAAGGCGACACGCGAGAACATCCTCAAGTACTTAATGATCCGGCGCACGCGGAACGAAATCATGAAATACTACGGAGAAGACCTGAAACTCCAAGGCTTTAAGTTTCCTGACGTCGCTGACCCCGAGCCTCTTTTCTACAAGTTCAGCATGACCGAAAATGACATCTTCAACGAAACAGTTCGTTTGATAACGCAGGCATTTGCATACACCCGTTATAAACCCTTGACTTATTACGAGGGCAAACGCGAACAGCGCGAGGTACAGAGCCAGCGAAACCTGGCGAAGTTCATGAAAATCCTCCTGATCAAACGCCTGGAGAGCAGCTTCCACGCATTCCGCCTGACCCTCGAGCGTTTTATCCGTTCCTATGACCGCGTCATTGAGGAATTCAATAAAGGCCATGTTTATATCAGCAAGAAACACATCAACAAAATCTTCGACCTGCTTGAAACCGACGACCAGGAAGCCATCGACCACCTGCTTGAAGCCGACAAGGCTGAGCGGCTGGACTCAAAGGACTTCAACAAAGACTTCATCCGCGACATGGAGAGTGACCGGAAGATCCTGCGTACGGTTCACGACCTCTGGAGACAGATCACGCGCGATCCCAAATGGGAGGCCTTTCGTGAGGTTCTCCGCAGTGAACCCAGTCTGAAGAAAGGCAAGATCATCATCTTCACAGAATCGAAGGAAACGGCTGAATATCTTGCCGGGCGGATTGCCGACGAAGTTGAGCCCAAGGTATTGCTGTTCACCGGCAGTTCCGACGAGACCGTCCGCAAGGAGGCCATCGCTAACTTTGACGCCCGCGCGTTTCAGCCCAAAGACCAATACCGCATTCTGGTAGCCACCGAAGTGCTTTCCGAAGGCGTCAACCTGCACCGCTCCAACATCGTGATCAACTACGACATCCCGTGGAATCCGACCCGTCTCATCCAGCG
>JASEGZ010000066.1 GCA_030018935.1 Syntrophales bacterium | reverse complement strand
ATCCTTGTTCTTTGCCAATTTATTGTAACGCTCTTTGATTCGCTATCTCCAACTAAAGTCGATAATGCCTCTTTAGTAATCTCAACGCCTCTGGGATTTGTTCCTGCCTTAGGGAGTTTGATGTAATTCTGTCTGCCCATTTTGTCGAAAAGCCTTTTCTGGGCTTCTAACGGGATATAATAAAATCCACCAAAGTCATTCCAGTTGATTTGAACAAGCAAAATATCACAATGAGGATGATAGCTTTCACGAAATTCTCTTGCTTTTTGAGCATCAACAGTCCATATCAACTTGACGCCTCCGAAACCCTTGCCAGTAATTGTCTTAATGGATACAGGCTCTCCAAATAATTTTACATCCACTTCAGGACTGGTGATAGGAATCTCTGTTTCTACATTCGCCTCACCAAATTTATAAACAAGCAAAGCAACGATTATTCGTTCACGAACCGAACCAACCTCCATTCCTGTTTTGCCTGCTCTTGAACTCTCCAGTTCCGCAAGTTGGAATAAATAAGGCAGGCGTTTTTTGATTTTCCCTACAAGTTTTTCATCTTCAAAGATTTCTATTAAAGGAGCAGACATTCTCTATTCCTCTGTTTGTTTTGTAGGCGAAATGTCGTCTAACATTCAGTCATCAGAAATGCCGGCACTTCCTCTCCCCTGACCAGATCGGCATATCCCTCTCTTTTTCTGATCACGTAAAACCGGTCATCCCTGACAAGGACCTCCGGTATCCTCGGTCTCGCATTATAATTTGACGACATGCTGAATCCATAGGCACCAGCGCTCATGACGGCCATCAGTTCCCCCCTCTCAAATCCGGGGATCCTTCTCCCCTTTGCCAGATAATCATCGGATTCGCAAATTGGACCCACCACATCGGCAAGGATATCTCCCCTTCCCTGTTGTATTACCGGTTGGATGTGGTGATAAGAATCGTAGAGGGCAGGACGGAGTAAATCGTTCATGCCTGCATCAACAATGATAAAATTCTTATCTTCCGTAGCTTTGGTATAAAGGACTCTGGTCACCAGTATCCCCGCATTGCCGACAATGACCCTCCCCGGCTCGAAGATAAGGGTACAACCCATATCGGCAGATGCCTCAATAATGGCCCTTGCATACTCGGAAGGATGGGGAGGAGTCTCCCGGTCATACGTAATACCGAGACCGCCTCCCAGGTCGAAATACCGGATCTCAATACCATCTTCCTGAAGGAGCCGGACAATTCTCTTTAAACGATCAAGGGTATCGGCGAAGGGAGAAATTTTGGTCACCTGGGAACCGATGTGGCAACTGATCCCTTTAATATCTAAATGGGGTAGCTTTTGTACCCGAAGATATTCCTCACGCGACCTCTCCATACTGATGCCGAATTTATTTTCTCTAAGACCGGTCGCTATATGGGGATGGGTGCGAGGGTCAACATCCGGGTTTACACGCAGGGCGATACCCGCCCTCTTTCCCAGCCTCCCGGCACATTCGTTGATCACCTCAAGTTCCTGGGAAGATTCCACATTGAACAACAAGATCTCATACTTGAGTGCGCATTCTATCTCATCAATTCTCTTACCAACACCAGAGTAAACAACCTTTCCGGGATCCACCCCCGCCCGTATGGCTCGATAGAGTTCACCCCCGGAGACAATATCCACACCAGAGCCTTCACGGATAAATATCTTCAGAATGGCAATATTGCCATTGGACTTGGCAGAAAAGCAGACCAGATGGGGAATGTCGGCAAAGGCGCCATCAAAGACCCGGAAGTGATTCCTCATGGTCCTGTAACTGTAGAGGTAAAATGGCGTTCCCACCTCCCCGGCAATCCTGAGAATGGGCGTCTCTTCGCACCAGAGTTCGTTGTCCACGTAGTGAAAATCATGCATCGCTAAATTACCTGTCCCTGAAAATTATTGTTTCATTCATAAAAATGTTTAAGCTGCTCGACGGTCCCGGCTTTTCAAAACTTTCATTTCACTTGGGCGATATTCGATGCCTCACTGCAGCCTCCAGAGGTATTGCAGACGATAACGCGGTAAGCATAAAGCCTGCCAGGCTCAATCGCTGAATCTATATAGGAAAAAGTGCCATTCCCTTCCTTCGTCAGTTTCTGATCGGGAAGCGAAAGATCGGCAAGCAGAATATATTCCTGAGGACAACCCGGACAGCTACGGGAGACTTCTCCCACCTCGCTTCTTGTGATCTTGAATCCGGCAAGAGTTCCATATCCTTCCACGCTCCAGCGAAGGACGATCCCTTCCTCGCTACGTTGGGCCTCAAGGTCAGAAATCGCCTTCGGTAATAAAACTTTATCAGGGATCGGGTCTCCCTTCTTCCCGCATCCCTGAAAGACCGCAACGAGAAGGAAAATCGTGATTATAGCAAAAGAATGCCACCAGTTTACTTTCTTCATCATCTTAAATCAGTCACCAGCCATCAGTCTTATGTCTTACGACTTACGACTATCATCTTTCCCGCCCTCAATCTCCCCGATCCTCTCTAAGACCATCTTTTCCGCGGTACCACCGAGGGTGTTTCTCGCATTCACTGCATTTTCCACCTTGAGACACTTATAGACGTCCTCATTAAATTCCTTATAAAACTGGCGGAACTCTTTTATCGTGAGGTCTGACAATCCTTTATTCTTTTCCATACAGTAGGCAACAAGACGTCCCACAATCCCGTGGGATTCCCGGAAAGGAACACCTCGTATCACGAGATAATCGGCAACATCGGTGGCTGTGGAGAATCCCTTAGTAGCCTCCTCTCGCATCCTTGCCCTGTTAAACTTCAGATGTTTGATCATTCCGGTAAGGATCTGGAGGCATCCCCTCACCGTATCTACCGTATCAAAGAGGGGTTCTTTATCTTCCTGAAGGTCCCGGTTGTAGGTCATGGGGAGACCCTTCAGGAGCGTTAAAAGGGCCAGCAGGTTCCCGTAGATACGCCCTGTTTTCCCCCTGATCAACTCGGCAACATCGGGATTCTTCTTCTGGGGCATGATACTGCTCCCCGTGGTAAAGGCATCGGAGATCTCCACAAAATTAAACTCCTCGGTAGACCAGATGATAAGATCCTCACAAAAGCGACTCAGGTGCATTATCACAAGAGAGGCGGCAAAGATAAACTCGGCAACAAAATCCCGATCTGAAACGGCATCCATGCTGTTCCGGGATATGTCGGGAAATCTCAGCAGTCCGGCCATGTACTCCCTGTCAAGCGGCAGACCTGAACCGGCCAGCGCGGCGGCGCCGAGGGGCATCACATTTACCCGCCCGAGACCATCCCGCAATCTTGCCTCATCCCGATCCAGCATCTCCCAGTAAGCCAGGAGGTAATGGGAGAGAAGAACCGGCTGAGCCTTCTGGAGATGGGTGTAACCCGGCATGATGGTCTGGCTCTCCCTCTTCGCCAGTTCAACCAGTGATGACTTCAGTGCGGCTACCAGATCCAGTATCCGATGAATCTCATCTCTCAAGTATAGTCTCACATCGAGAGATACCTGATCATTCCTGCTCCTGCCCGTGTGGAGTTTCCCCCCAACTTCTCCCACACGCTCGATCAGGGCCCTTTCAATCGCCATATGGATATCTTCATCGGAAAGATGAAAGGTAAAATCTCTCCTCTCAATATCCCCGAGAATGCTCTTCAGGCCAACAACAATGGTCTTCTCTTCCTTTTTCGAGATGATACGCTGCCTGGCCAGCATTTTTGCGTGGGCAATACTTCCCTCAATATCGTAGGGGGCAAGACGTTTGTCAAAATGAACAGAGGCGGTAAACACCTCTACCTGTTCATCCGTCGGCTCGCGAAACCTCCCCTCCCAGGGCTTCCTTTTCATTCTGGCTCCTAACTCCTGAGTAGTTACCCCCTGTTAACCTTTCTTCAACACCTGTAACTTCTTATGACATACGACCTACGACTTATGACATACGACTTATGACATACGACTTTCTGTTTTACTTTTTCTGCAACGCCTGTATCTTCAGCCTGAGGGCATTGAGTCTTATAAATCCCGTGGCATCCTTCTGGTTGTAAACCCTGTCTTTCTCAAAGGTGGCAAAATCCTCCATGTAAAGGGATTGGGGTGATTTCCTCCCGACTACGATACAGTTTCCCTTGTACAATTTCAAACGGGCGGTACCCCTCACGTTCTCCTGTGTTTCGTCAATAAATTTCTGCAGGATTTTCATCTCCGGCGAATACCAGAAACCGTTATAGACCAGTTGAGCATACTTAGGGATCAGAGAATCTCTCATCAGCATGACCTCCCGATCCATGGTAATCGTCTCCACCGCACGGTGGGCCGCCCAGAGAACGGTCCCCCCCGGTGTCTCATAAACTCCCCTTGATTTCATCCCCACAAAACGATTCTCGACCATGTCCACTCTGCCGATCCCGTTGGCGCCCGCCACCCGGTTCAGATAGTCCAGAAGCTTCGCCGGGCTCATCTTCTCCCCATCTACCGCCACAGGCAATCCCCTCTCAAAAGCGACCTCTACATAGGTGGCAATATCGGGCGCCGCTTCGGGAGAGGCAGTCAAGACAAACATATCCTCCTGCGGCTCCACCCAGGGGTCTTCAAGGATGCCCCCCTCATAAGAGATATGGAGGAGATTCCTATCGCTACTGTAAGGTTTTTCTTCGGTCAGCAAAAGAGGAATATTGTATTTACGGGCGTAATCAATCATTGACCTTCTCGAATCGAAGCTCCAATGCTCATCCCTCCAGGGGGAAATAATCCTGATCTCCGGGTTTAAAGCCATGTAACTCAGCTCAAACCTTACCTGATCGTTTCCCTTCCCCGTGGCGCCATGGGCCACGGCATCTGCCCCCTCTGCGGCGGCAATCTCGATCTGCCTTTTGGCAATGAGCGGTCTGGCCAGGGAAGTCCCGAGGAGGTATCTGCCCTCATAGCAAGCATTGGCCCTCAGGGCAGGAAATACAAAGTCCCTGACAAACTCTTCCTGTAAATCCTCAATATATACCTTGCCGGCGCCGGTAGCGATGGCCTTCCCTTTAAGACCGTCCAGTTCCTCCTTCTGACCGATATCAGCGACGAAGGCGATCACTTCACAGTTATAGGTCTCGAGCAACCACCTTAAAATAACCGAGGTATCCAATCCTCCCGAATAGGCAAGGACAACCTTTTTTACCTTCATAGTCACAATCTCAATCCTCTCCTTAATCAGGAGAACATCTATGCGAGCAAAATTTCCAAAATCGCCTTCTGGACGTGCAGGCGATTTTCCGCCTGGTCAAAAACTACCGAATGGGGACCATCAATAACCTCTGCCGTTATCTCCTCTCCACGATGGGCGGGAAGACAGTGCATAACGATAACATCTCTCTGCGCCCCGGTCAGCAGTTCCCTGTTGATCTGATACGCCTTCAATACCCCTGCCCTCTCCTCCCGTTCGGCCTCCTGTCCCATACTGGCCCACACATCGGTGTAAATAACATCAGCATCCTGTACCGCTTCAAAGGGATTGCGATAGAGAGTGATACCCTTTTCCGCCTCTCTCTTTCCCCGCTCCAGGATACCCGCATCAGGTTCATATCCTTCCGGACAGGCAAGGGCAAGGTGAAAGGGAAGCCTGGCGGCGGCATCTATCCAGGAGTTGGCAATATTATTCCCATCCCCGACATAGGCAATCTTCAGATTTTCGTAGTTTCCCTTCTTCTCGATAATGGTAAAAAGGTCGCTCAAGATCTGACACGGATGGAGAAGGTCTGTCAAGCCGTTTATCACCGGTATTGTTGCATATCTGGCAAACTCTTCAACGGAACTCTGGGAATAGGTCCTGATCATAATACCATCTAAATACCTGGACATAATCCTTGCAGTATCGGCGATGATTTCACCCCTGCCGGACTGAGTATCCCGGCTGCTGAGGAACAAGGCCATTCCCCCAAGCTGGTACATCCCCACCTCAAAAGAAATGCGCGTCCTGGTGGACGGTTTATCGAAGATCATCCCGAGGGTCTTACCCTTTAGAGGTGTATAGATGTGCCCATCCCGGAGCATCTTTTTCAGCCTGTGCGTTCTTTCAAATATCAATTCAAAGTCTAATACTTGAAGATCATAAACGCTTAAAAGATCTTTCTTCATCTGTCCTCCGTCACCCCATCCAGGACGTCAATTGCCCGATCAACATCCGATTCTGTGATGATCAGGCCTTTCCCCCTCTGCAGAGATGGTTTGCTACCCCCTCCCCCGGTAGCACCGGTCGAACAAAAAACACTACTCGAAGCAGCGCGAGAGGGAAGTGATTATAACTCACAAAATATGATATGTAAATAACTTTCCGGTTTCCGGAGTCAGACATCTCCTAAATATGGATTATCGAGGTCCCACCCCTTAAGGTGTTGAGCTTTCCAGTATCCCGGAAGATGAAAGAGAAATATATAGTATAGGAATTTTATAGTATAGGAATTTCCATTTCGAATAACTTTAGGCACTTCAAACTTTAGATCACTTTAGGCACTTAACTTGTTATAGTAATCATCGGAGCTGGACTTTTTGCTGGACATCTGTATAATACGCATTTGAGGGAAAATTTTTCGGGTTAGTTAGCAGATAGGTTTTCCTTGTTCATGGGCGCTGCCCCCGGAACAATAATTAGCCTATAATTGTCAGTACCTTTTCATAAACAGAAGCTGAGACCTTTGAAAAATAATGAAATTTGGATTCAGGAGAGCTAATCAAATGTTTTTCGGGCACCATGCCGTCGCAGCGAAGCGTCCGCAAAGGCAATGTTTGAGCGCTCAATCGTCAAAAGATTTTTGAGCGCGGATGAATCCAAATTTCAAGCTCTCAAGCTAAGTGAGGAAATGCGATGAAAAGTCTTTTTATCCCTTTTATAACCTTTCTCTTGCCCTTCGTCGCTTTGGCTCAAACCCGCACAGATATTAGCCTTCCTAAGCCATTTTTTGCTGGGAAAAAGTCTGTGGAAGAGGCTATCAAGGCCCGACGAACCATCCGGCATTTTAAAACTAAGTCCCTGAACCTGGGACAACTCTCCCAGCTTCTCTGGGCAGCTTACGGTATTACTAATAGAGGCGGCCTCTATAAATCTGTACCCTCCGCCGGTGCTCTATATCCGCTGGATATCTGGGTAGCTATTGGGGAAAAGGGAGTGGAAGGACTGGAAGCGGGTGTTTACCATTATATTTCAGAGACCCATAAGATAAGCCAGGTTAGGAATGGAGAAGTCCGGCGTGAGATTGTTAGGGCTTCGCTTTTTCAGAACTGGATGGCTGAGGCTCCTGTCATCTTTATAGTGACAGGGGAATATGAGCGGTGCACCAGAAAATATGGAGAAAGAGGAATTTCCTATACCTACATCGAGGCCGGGCATGTGGGACAGAATATCTTTCTTCAGGCTGAGGCCCTGGGGCTTTCGGCTGGCATTGTTGGCGCTTTTCATAATGATCTGGTCCGGCAGGTGCTGGGTATCGGCAAAGTTTATGATCCCATACTGATCATGCCGGTGGGATATAAGTAAGGGAGAGGCAAGATGGGTTTCAACCGAAGGCCTTACCCTTAGAACAGCTCGTAGATAAAAAAATGGGAAAATTTCTCATGCAGGCTGTAACTACATCCGCAAAGTTTTCCGTGAGATCTCTGTGGTTGTAAAAAATGTCTTGACTTTATGGTTGCAGTACAAATATTATAAATTGGTTATGTAGGTCCCTGAGTTTTCCTCATTCACACTCAAGGTATGGGGAGTTTTCGGGAGATTTCATTTCAATTAAGAAAGGAGGAAGATAATTAAGATGGCCACATGTGAGGAGTGTAAGAGTTTTT
>JASEGZ010000065.1 GCA_030018935.1 Syntrophales bacterium | reverse complement strand
AAAGAACATAAATGATTACAACATTAAATATTTATATATTACGTTGTAGGGTTAAGCGGTGGCTAAGACCAGAGGGACTCAGGACATAGAGAATACGACATTTCCGGGACGTATTCCGGTAAGGGTACAAACGAAGCGATATAATACGACGAAGTATTGTATCAGAAGAGATGACAAAGGTGTCTATCAAGGGATGGACACCTTTTTTACTTTAATGGAGAAAGAAAGGAGATTTTTATGAACTTACAACAACCAAATGCGAATGATGCTACCAGGACATCCAATCGTTCCCGAAGTGTAGTTCCTGGCTCTGGAATCTGTTCCCGGTGTATTGACGGTTGCAGAGGTAATTGCGAGGTATTTAAGGCCACATTCCGGGGGAGAGAACTGATCTACCCCGGCCCCTTCGGTGAGATCACGGCAGGGGCGGATAAGAACTATCCCGTAGACTATTCCCACTTGAATATCCAGGGATATGCCGTGGGGGCAAGGGGACTGCCCGAAGGCGTCTCGGGCAATCCCGATACCGCTATCTTCCCTGCCGTTAACACAGAAACCGAATACGGCTGGGACATCAAGGTTAAGATGCGGGCGCCTATTTTTACGGGAGCCCTGGGGTCAACCGAAATAGCGAGGAAGAACTGGGAACACTTCGCTGTGGGAGCGGCGATTTCCGGTATAACCCTGGTGTGTGGCGAAAATGTATGCGGCATTGATCCTGCCCTTAAGTTAGATGCTAAAGGTAAGATAAAGAATGCCCCCGATATGGACCGGCGGATTGAAGTCTACCGGCGCTTCTATGAGGGTTATGGAGAACTGTTGGTCCAGATGAATGTAGAAGATACCAGACTGGGTGTTGCCGAGTATGTAAGCAAAAAACACGGCCTGAAGACGATAGAATTAAAATGGGGACAGGGCGCCAAGTGTATCGGTGGCGAGATAAAAGTGAACAGCCTTGACCGTGCCCTTGAACTACAGAGGCGGGGTTACATTGTTACTCCCGATCCTTCGTTGAAGGCCTCACAGGAAGCATTCAGGGCCGGTGCGATCAAGGAATTTGAAAGACATTCCCGTCTCGGCTTTGTGAGTGAGGAGGGCTTTTTCTCCGAGGTGGAGCGGCTGCGAAAACTGGGTTTTGCAAGGGTTACATTGAAGACCGGTGCCTATTCCATGCGGGAGCTGGCGATGGCCCTCAAATATAGTTCCCTGGCCAGGATAGACCTTCTTACGATTGATGGCGCCGGTGGCGGGACAGGGATGAGTCCCTGGAGGATGATGGAGGAGTGGGGGATACCTACCTTTTACCTTCAGTCCCTGACCTATGAATTCTGTGAGAAGCTTGCAGCAAAGGGCATGCGGGTCCCCGATATTGCTATGGCGGGTGGATTTTCTGCAGAAGACCATATCTTTAAGGCTCTGGCGATGGGAGCGCCCTATATCAAGGCGGTATGTATGGGACGGGCCCTGATGATCCCCGGTATGGTGGGTAAGAACATTGCGGAATGGATAAAGAACAATGACCTACCAAAAACCGTCGGTGAATACGGCACGAAGGTAGAGGAGATATTTGTCTGCTATGAAGAGCTGGCCGAAAAATATGGAAGTAATACAATGAAAGAGATCCCCTTAGGTGCCATAGGTATCTATAGTTATATCCAGAAACTAAAAATCGGATTGCAGCAGTTAATGGCTGGCAGTCGAAATTTCCGTATCGGTACTATCTCTCGCAAGGATGTTATGGCCATTACGGAGGAGGCAGCTAAGGTATCCGGCATACCGTATGTGATGGACGCCTATAGAGAAGAGGCCGAGGCAATACTGAGGTAAGGAAAACCCGGTATCAGGAAGGGATGTAACTAACACAGTAGGGACGGTTCACGAACCGCCCCTACCTGCTGATAGGTTCATAAATACACAGGGGTTCCCCGGCCAGGTAATCTTCTGTAGCTTCGTAGGCCCGGGCGCGGCAACCACCGCATACTCTTATGAATTCGCACCGGCCGCATTTCCCCTTATATTGATGCAAATCCCGTAAATTGTGAAATATGGGGGAGTTTTCCCAGATGTCTCTAAATGCCTTTTCCCTGACCTGGCCGCAGTCAATCTCAAGGTAGCCGCAGGGCTGTGCCTGCCCGGTATGGGAGATAAAACAGAAAGAGCTTCCCCCCAGACAACCCCGCGTCATGGCGTGGAGGGCGCCGTTTGTTTCTTTTGATTCTCCCTTTATTTTTCCTTTTCTCTGGTGGAGGATCCGAAAATAGTGGGGTGCACAGGTGGCCTTCAGTTGAATCGGACAGAGGAGGCTCTCTTCGTAAAACCAGTTCAGGGTCTTTTCGTAATCGAGGGGAGATAACCCCTGGTTGGCCATCTCTCTCCCCCGGCCTGTGGGGACGAGAAGAAAGATGTGATGGGCCGCCGCACCCAGCCTGATGGCCAGATCGAGGATACCCTGGATCTGATCGAGATTGGCACGGGTTACGGTGGTGTTGAGCTGGAATTCTATGCCCGCTTTTTTCATGGCGAGAATACCTGCCATTGCCCCGGAAAAGGCGCCGTCTACCCCGCGAAAGGTATCGTGGCTTTTTGCGTCCAGGCCGTCAATACTGACACTAACCCTCTTGATACCTGCCTGCCGCATCTTGCCGGCAATCTCTCCAGTGACCAGGGTCCCGTTGGTCGCCATGACCATCCGCAGCCCTTTTCGATTTCCATAGGCAACTATCTCAAAAATGTCCTCCCGGAGAAGTGGTTCCCCACCGGTCAGGATGATCACCGGTTTGCTGAAGGCGGCAATTTCATCGAGAAGCCTCGTACATTGGTCGGTGGCGAACTCCCCTGGGTAGGAACCGGACCGGGACGAAGCCCGACAGTGGACACAGGCAAGATTACAGCTTCGCGTTACCTCCCAGGCCACCATCCTCAGGACGTTTGGCAAAACAGGAAGGTTTCTTGTTTTTTGTATCGCCTTATTGTCCATGCTTTTGCTATATTCTCCCGCAATGTCGCAAATAGAAGATGTTACATCAAAGACACAACAGGTCATCCCAGTCCAGGGTATTGAATATTTTCTGGAGGAAATGGTCATCCTCCACTGTATGGAATGTGAGGTTTGCAAAGAGCATCCGGGCAATATCCTGAACAGGCCCCGGGGGAACCACATCGTCATGTAAGCCGTGGTAAACCATAACAGGGATAACCAACCTGTTGCTCAGGTAAGGTTTAAATTCCGTAAGGTTAAGGGCCGGTGCCAGAAGGATGAGTTTTTTGACCTTCTTTTCATTGTTGCAGGCATAAATGGTGGCCATCGTCCCCCCATAACTGGAGCCAACCAGTATCAGATCTGTTTTGTCGGCAAGGATTTTGTTCAGCTTTGCCATTCTCTGCTCGAGGGGGCCGACAAAATCTTCAATGATCATCTCGGGATATTTCTTTCTGAAAAATGACCCTTTTGTCCCCTGGCTGCTACTTTCGAGTCCGTGGATAAACACACGATCCATCGTAGCTCCTTTCTTAGCCGTTCCGGCAGTTTCATGAACGTCGTATGAGTATTGAAGACACTGTTTCCTCTCCATCATTGCCTTTGGGATTGATTTCAATATGTCAATATGGTAAGAATTTGGCAAGAGGAAATTTTTATGGCTGTTGTTGTTCCCTTTAAGGCACTCAGGCCGCAGAGGCAATACGTAAAGGCGGTAGCCTCCTGTCCTTATGATGTGGTAACCACAGAAGAGGCCAGAAAAATCACCGCCGGCAATCCCTTGAGCTTTTTACGCGTGGAAAAATCGGAGATCGAGGCCTTATCCTGCTCAGGTATCGGTACTGACAATGTTTACGAGATGGCGAGGCTGAATCTGAATCGTCTTATGCAGGAAGGCATCCTGTTTCAGGAGAAAAAGGCCTGTTTTTACGTTTATCGTCAGAGAATGGCCAGCCATGAGCAGTATGGCATTGCTGGTGGTATCAGTGTCGCTGAATACGAATCAGGCCAGCTCAAAAAACATGAACTGACGAGAACCGATAAGGAAATAGATCGCATCAGACATATTACCGCCGTTAATGCCCAGACAGGACCGGTATTTGTAACTTACAGGTGCCAGGATTCCATTGATCGTATTGTCGAAAAAGTTGTTATGGATCAACCTGAATACGATTTTACCGCTGATGATGGTGTTTCTCACACGGTCTGGGTTATAAAGGATGAAAAAGAGATTAAGACCGTGGCAAATGAATTTGCAAAGATTGATACACTCTACATTGCCGATGGTCACCATCGTGCCGCCGCCGCCGCCGCGGTGGGAAAAATGAGAAGAGAACAAAATCCAGGCAACAGAGGCGATGAAGCGTATAACTATATCATGGCTGTTCTGTTTCCCCATGATCAGCTTAAAATATGGGAGTATAATCGGGTCGTTAAAGATATACCGGCCTTCCCGGACGGGAGAGAATTTTTCCATAAAATCGGTGAAAAGTTCATGATAACTGGTGACTTTAGAGAGAAATCACCGGGACGGCCAGGTGAATTCGGGATGTATCTGGGCAGAAAGTGGTACAAGCTGACACTGAGAGACAATCTTTATGACGGGAATAATCCCGTCAGGAACACCGATGTTTCCATCCTGCAAAACCATCTCCTGGGACCTATACTGGGGATTCATGATGCGAGAATAGACGGCAGAATTGAATTCGTTGGCGGTATAAGGGGATGCGAGGAATTAGAAAGGCTTGTGGATTCAGGCGAATTTACCATCGCATTTTCTCTGTATCCAATAACCATGGCCCAACTGATGGATGTCGTGGATGCGGGCGGAATCATGCCTCCAAAGTCCACCTGGTTTGCACCCAAACCGGCAAGCGGTATATTTATCTGTCTTTTCAACTGATGCCGCAAAACAGGAAGCGCCTGAAGCTGATTGATTCCCATGGAAGAAAGCATTACGATAAGGCCGACCCGCCAGAATGTTGCGGGAGACAGACTTAAGGGTAGCCCCCTCACACCCTTAAAAGGGGAGACTGTAGATGGGATCCTCGGGGGGCAGCTCAAGATAATTCAGAAAGAAAAGGGATACCGTTTTTCCCTCGATGCCCTTCTCTTAGCCCATTTTGTCTGTTTGAAAGAGAGAGAACATGTCCTCGACATGGGGGCCGGCAGCGGAATTATCTCCTTGATCCTGGCCAGGCAATGGGGGCGATGGGAATATGGGAAAATAGTTGGCGTTGAAATCCAGGAAGAACTGGTTGACATGGCCAGACGAAGCGTGGGGATGAACAACCTGGAGGATAAGGTCAGTATTCGCCAGGGAGACATCAGGGAGATCGAGACCTTTTTCGCTTCCCAGTCCTTCGATGTGGTGATTTTCAATCCCCCCTATAGAGGGCTCAATTCCGGCAGAATCAATCCCGATTACCAGAAGGCTGTGGCCAGACACGAGATCAAAGGTTCCCTCAATGATTTTTTGAGGGCGGCAGGGTACGTCTTAAAAGAATCGGGGCGTGTGTACACGATATACCCGGCCATTAGGATGGTGGAACTCCTCTTTCAGATGAGGACAAACCGTCTGGAGCCCAAAAAATTGCGGCTGGTGCATGCAAACTGCTTCTCGAAAGGGGAATTCATCCTCGTGGAGGGGATAAAGGGGGCGGGAGAAGAACTGGAGATACTGCCGCCTCTCGTCATCTATGAAGAAAATGGCCGGTATTCAGAGGCAATGAGCTGCCTTTTTAAGGATGTTTCTGCTTTTCCATGAACCTCCGCCGACTGATCTCTTTGGTCATCACCCTTTTCATTATCTCCCTCAGCTCCTGATCCGGTATAGAAGCAGTACTTTTTTCAATCAGTCTCCTGTCTCTATCTTTTAAGACGTGTGACAGGGAGGGAAAGGACATGCGTTCTTCCCCTTTCAGTGACGGTAAGGAAATCTCACCGAGGAAGAAGTAGATATTCTTTATTACTGCTTTTCCCAACGATTGGTTGATTTTTTCGATGATCTCCTCTTTCAGGAAATGAAGCTGCTGCATCCATACGGAGGAGGAGACCTTGACGAAAAGGGTTTCTCCCTTCAATTTACCAGGGCGGGTCTGGGCCGCGATCTGTAGCCCCACAGCTTTATTCCATATGGGAAGGAGACGTTTATCTTCAAGATCCAGGAAGATTTTTCGCCTTTTCAGGGTCGTCTGGAGGATGTCGTCTAATCTCTGAAGTTTTGCCTGAGGGATTCTTTTACGCATCTGCTGTTTTTTTACTGAAAACCTGTTGATATAAGCTGAACGCTTACCGATTATTCTACCCTGGCCCCACACTTGCCACAGAAGAAGAATTCTTCAGGCAGATGTTTCGTCTTGCACTTCGGGCATGTTTTTGTGGGAGGTCCCCAGAGAAAGGTATGGGATTGACCTTTTGCCGTTTTTTCCCTTAACTTAATATGTTCTGGAGTTCTCTTTTCCAGAAAGGAACCGATACCCTCAAGGGGTTCAGGGGTTGTTGACTGTAAGCTCCAGAAGTCGTTCCCCTGGCGCAGGGTATGAGAAACCATATCAAACCATACATTAATCTGATCTTTGGTGAACCTCAGAGACCATGGGGCTTTACTCAGGAGAGTCTGGCAGAGATTGTCCACTTCTCTGTCCAGATATTCATAGGGGACCACTTTATTGATCAGGCCGTATTCGAGGGCGGTCTTCGCATCTATGACCTCATCGGTGAACAGAAACCATCTTGTCCTCCTGTCGCCTATGATGGGGGTGAGCGACTGGGTTGCATAGGTGGCTACCGCCCCTACTCCCCCTTCACCCTGCTGGAACCTGGCATGTTCGGCAGCGATGGAAAGGTCGCTGGCAATAAGAATCTCACAGCCCCCACCGGCGGTTATCCCGTTTATCCTGGTAATAACGGGCTTTCCAATGTATCTTATATTATAAATTATACGGGCATATTGATTGTTCATAACCCAGACATCATGGGTATTGTTGAAGAGGGACTTTGCCCAATTCAGATCAAGGCCGGGACAGAAAAACTTATCACCGCTTCCCGTAATCACTACTACTCCCACCCCGGGGTCTTTCTCCGCCTCCTCCAGGGCGATGCACAGATCTTTCATCAATTGCATGTTTAAACTGTTTTTTGCGTCCGGTCTATTTATCGTGATCCTGGCTACCATGTCCTTTGCTTCGTAAGCAACAGTTTCTAATTGAATCTCCATCTCTTAAATTCCTTTCTTTTTTTATTTAATGCTTACTATCATGCCGGTAATTGCCGCTATTAGATCGTTTTCGTAAGATATCTCCCTTCGGTCGAGACGTTTTGTTTCGCCTGACTTCAAAATCTGAAAAGAAGCATTCGACTGCTTCCTTGAATGTGATCCCATGATCAGCAAGTTTATCACTTTCAAAGTCGTACTCGAAGTCCGATGGCTGGAAGTATTGCCAGTTTACCAAGTCATTCCTCTATTATCTTTTACGCAATATTCTGTCCAACAACCAAAATCAGTGGTGGCTGTGAGCCATCCGCTGGAGTGATTGTGTACGCCCGGCACGGGCGTGAACTTATGGGGTGCAAGGCCCCCTCCCCCTGTATGTGAATCCTGTAATGTCGTGAGACATAACAGAAATATTAGCCGAAGGCAAGTGCGGAACCGCGAGGAACCGTCCGAAGGAAGCCGGAGTGCAAAGCTATGAGCCGACGAACAGAAACAGCATACAAGGCCCGGTCTCCGGGCGAGTTAGCACAACATAACGAAGCCCCGGATTCAGGAGACAGGGTAAATGCTGCGGTTGTGCAGCGACAGTTCACGTTCTTATCCGGGGAGACCTGCTCCACTAAAGTCCCGATGTGAGCTTTATCGTCGCCTTTCTGGTATGCTTCGATTTCCAAAGGTTCTTGTACCACAATTTGAGTGCCGCTCCACACCTCTCCTGTTGGCAGAATACCAAACTCGTTGTATAAAAAGGAATCTTTCAACGATATAGAAAAGTGAATCTCCCCGCCCACAGGGTGGGGCTTCTTTGAGAATCTAAAACAGTTCCA
>JASEGZ010000064.1 GCA_030018935.1 Syntrophales bacterium | reverse complement strand
AAAAGCGGACAATTCATTTGCTACAAAAGCGGACAATTCTATTTACTCTTGACATCTAAAATTGGGCGGAATTGACGGTTGTTAAAAAATAGCCATTATGGTAAACGGGGTTGCAAGAAGTGAAGCTTTTGCCTGTAAGGGCGTGTATGCCGGCAGGGACTACGTGTGGTGGTATTGCACCCCTTGCCCCTTACAGGACGGGGGCCGCGGTGGAGCGCCTCTGGTTGTTACAGGATAAGAAATGCATGACATTTTAAAGAGAGTCCAGGTACATATACCCTTTAATATTTTGCGTGATAAGCTTCTTCCCACGGTGATAAGAGAAGGTATCAATCCAGAGATCGGCTTCAATTATGCCGTCCTCGATCAGGTGAGAAGAGAGGATTTTCTAAGGGTCGCCGATAGCTTGAGGGAAGCGGGATTAACGATTACCTTCCACGCCCCTTTCATGGATTTAAGACCTGGGGCCATTGATCCGAGGATCCGGCAGGTGACGAGAGACCGCCTGCGTCAAGTATTTGATCTTGTTCCCTTTTTCCGGCCACGTTCCGTGGTCTGCCACCCCTCCTTTGATGAGAGGTACTACGTCTCTGGCGAGCAGATGTGGCTGGAAAACAGTACAGAGACATGGGAACACTTTTTAACCCTCGCGAGGGAGATGGATACCATCATTACCCTGGAGAATGTCTATGAAACGGGCCCTCACCACCTAACTCTCCTTCTCGATACCTTTACATCTAATAACCATATCCGTTTTTGTTTCGATACCGGGCATTTTAACGTATTCTCCCGGATGCCTTTAGAGGTATGGATAGATAAACTGGCACCCTGTCTGGGTCAGATTCACCTTCATGACAACAACGGGGTTACCGATGACCATCTCCCCGTGGGGGAGGGAAATTTCCCCTTCCAGAGCCTTTTCAAGATGCTCCAGGAACGGGACCTGGATCCTATCATCACCCTTGAATCCCATTCGGAAAAGGACATGTGGCAGATGTTGAGGAATATTAAGGCGATGGGACTGCTCGGTGGAGACAGGGGACGGGACATAAAAGTCAGAGAAAAGTTATGAAAGCGCCCGTAGGCAACTCAGGAGGGTAACCTTTGCCGGAATATATCGTGAGGAGATTGATATTCATGCTGCCCCTTCTGCTCGGGATTACCATTGTCTGTTTTGTGGTGATGCGTCTGGCGCCTGGTTCTCCGACGGATCTCCAGACACAGATGAACCCCCGGGTTTCTGCAGAGATGAGGGAACGTCTCCGGGCTATGTACGATCTCGATAAACCCTTACATCAGCAGTATCTCTCCTGGCTGAGGAAGCTTGCCGTCCTGGATCTGGGAAGGTCCTTTTCCCCCGACCACAGACCGGTTGCGGATAAGATCCTCGAAAGAATCCCCATTACGATTATCATCAATATCCTTTCCATGGTCATCATCCTGCTGGTAGCCATTCCGATCGGTGTCCTTTCCGCAGTTCATAAGGATTCCCTTTTCGACCGAATAACCACTATTTTTGTGTTTATTGGCTTTGCCACTCCCACCTTCTGGCTGGCCCTTCTTTTAATGATCCTCTTTGGTGTGCATTTAGGCTGGCTCCCCATCTCCGGTATCCGATCCTTGAATTATGAGTACCTTCCCCGGCTGGCCTCTTTTATTGATCTGCTTAAGCATCTGGCAATGCCCGTTCTACTTTCAGCCTTTGGCGGATTGGCAGGGCTTTCGCGGTATATGAGGGCCAATATGCTGGAGGTGATCAGGCAGGATTATATCACGACGGCAAGGGCAAAGGGTTTGAGTGAGCGGGTGGTCATTTACAAGCACGCCCTGCGCAATGCCCTTCTTCCCGTCATTACCATCCTCGGTCTTTCCGTACCGGGGCTCATCGGGGGGAGCGTTATCTTTGAGACCATCTTTGCCATACCCGGCATGGGGCAGCTTTTCTACATGTCCGTCATGGCCAGGGACTACCCTGTGGTGATGGGCATCCTGTTTATCGGGGCGCTCCTCACCCTTCTGGGAAATCTGATTGCGGATGTTTCCTATGCCCTAACAGATCCGAGGATCAGGGTATCATGAACGAAAGATGATCAAGTCTGATTTCCTGTACAGATTTTCCAGAAATAAGGTGGCCGTTGCCGGCAGCGTCGTCGTTATTTTGTTGTTTATCATTTCTTTCCTGGCGCCGTGGATTGCTCCCTATGACCCATGCAACGTCAATCTCCAGATGGTCCTTGCCCCTCCTTCTAACAGTCACCTGTTTGGAACGGATCAATTGGGACGTGATGTCTTAAGCCGGATGATCTGGGGCGCCAGGATATCTCTGAAGGTGGGGTTTGTGGCCACAGGTATTGCCATCCTGATCGGGACCATTTTAGGCGCCATAGCAGGCTATTATGGGAAATGGGTTGATGCGGCAATCATGAGATTCACGGACATCATGCTCTGTTTTCCCACATTTTTCCTTATCCTGGCTGTGATCGCCATTCTGGAACCATCTATCTGGAACATCATGATCGTCATTGGTTTGACTGGGTGGATGGGGGTTACGCGCCTTGTCCGGGCGGATTTTATCTCTCTGAAGGAGAGGGATTTTGTCCAGGCGGCAAGGGCCATTGGTGCCAGTGATCTGCGGATTATCTCTGTCCATATTCTACCCAATGCCATGGCCTCCGTGCTTGTTACGGCAACACTCGGTGTCGCCGGGGCGATACTGACCGAGTCGGCCCTCAGCTTTCTCGGTATCGGTGTCCAGCCACCCACCCCCAGCTGGGGGAATATCCTCACGGCAGGCAAGGACAATATAGATATCGCCTGGTGGCTTTCCCTCTATCCCGGCCTTGCCATTCTGATCACCGTACTCGGCTATAACCTGCTGGGGGAGGGGATCAGGGACACCCTTGATCCAAGACTGAGGTAATGACAGTACTGTCCCCACATCGAATTTAGCAGACAGGGAAGTCATTATGTTTATAGATTCCCATATACATCTCACGATGGATGCATTCGACCGGGACAGGGACGAGATAATCAGGAGGGCGAAAGAGGCAGGTGTGGATTTGATGGTAACTGTCGGGACGACCCTTGATGACTCCAGAGAGGCTATCTCCCTTGCCGGTCAATATGAGGCGGTTTATGCCACCATCGGTATTCATCCCCACGACGTAAAGGACATCGTCAACCTGACTTATGACTCCCTCAGGGAACTGGCAAAGATGGACAAAGTCGTGGCCTATGGGGAGATCGGCCTTGACTTTGTTCGTAATCTGTCCCCAAAGGAGGTGCAGATCAAGAGGTTCGGGGAGCAGCTCGAACTGGCCGGTGAACTCCGCCTGCCCATTATCATCCATGATCGGAATGCCCATAGGGAGATGCTGGAGATGCTCAAGGGCTGGAGGGAAAGGGGAGGTGTCTTCCACTGTTTTTCGGGGGACTATGACATGGCTAAAAGGTGTCTCGATATGGGATTCTATATCTCCATCCCGGGGACGGTCACCTTTGAGAATGCAGTAAGGCTTCAGGAGGTGACAGGACTTATTCCCCTGACCGGTCTCCTCCTGGAAACGGATGCGCCCTACCTCTCTCCCCATCCCCACCGGGGAGAGAGAAATGAACCGGCCTACATCGTTCATACGGCAGGGAGGATAGCGGAAATAAAGGGGCTGTCTCTCGAAGAGGTGGGAAAGGTGACATCCCAAAACGCAAGGGCCCTCTTTAACCTTCCATCTAAGAACGGATGGATCGTTTCAACCTGATAGTGGATGATGAGAGCACAAGCGATTGCAAGGACTTTGGCTTACTCATAAAGAACCTTCAAACGTAACCGTATCAGATGGCCCTTAATGCCTCCACAATATTCATCCGTGCTGCCTTCACCGCAGGGAGTACACCACCGACAAGGCCCATTATCAGCGAGAAGGCCATAGCTTCATAAATAATCTTGAAGGTTAATGAGAAGGTAAATGCAAGCTCTGAAAAAGTCTGGAAGTTCATTGTCGAAACTGTGAGCATCTGTAGAAAGGAAGCAAAAAACAAGCCGATGGAGCCGCCGATAAATCCGAGGAGCAAAGACTCTATAAGAAAAGAAGTCAGTATATTCCCCTTCTGAAAGCCGAGGGCTCGCAAGGCGCCGATTTCACCGGTTCTGTTGGCCACGGCAGCGTACATGGTAATCATTGCGCCGATAACTGCACCAAGCGAAAAAATTACCGTCAGGGATACACCTAAAATACGCAGAAATTTTGCCATCATCTCCGACTGTTTTTCATAATATCTCGTTTCACGCATTGCCTCTAACGTAAGACGCGGGTCATTTTCTATCCGTGATTTGACTATTTCGAATTCTGAAGAATCGCCTAATCTGAATATAATGGAAGAATAGACAGGCCGTCTGAACGCCTGCATCAGTTGATCAATATCTCCCCATATCTCTGAGCTGAAACCTGTATTCCCCGCATCAAATATCCCAACCACTATCCAGTCTCTCATGGCGAAGCGGAGTGTCTCTCCTACACCACCGCCTTTAAACCTCTTTGCAATGCTTTGCCCGGCAACTATTTCGTATGAACCGGGCCTTGGTATACGCCCGGCGACAAGTTTTATCTGCGGCCTTAACATCATTGAACTTTCCGAGATCCCCCTTATGACGACATTGGAGGGCTTATTGGTTCCACGCTTGGGAAGAGTAATAAGAACGATCAGCTCTTTTGCCAATAACGGTTTCCCGTTTGGTCCTATTGCCACCTCCGGCTCAGTTTCTACAATAGAAGCCTGCAGCCGTTCAACACCGCTTTGGACTTCCGAACCCGCCGCTTTTCGGATTACTACTGCATTATCGTATGAACCGGTATCTACAAGGGTCTTCTGCAACCCCTCCGCCAGCATCAGGATCGCTGCAAACACGAACACCACAAGAGCCATACCGGAAATGGTGAGAAATGTTGTCAGACGCCGGGTCCATAGATTACGCAAGCTATACGAAAAAGGTATTTTCATTCCATATTCCCATCGCCCCGATTTGTTTTCCTCTATCCTATCCTTCCGAGTCCATCAGCTATCCGAATTTTTATGGCGCGCCACGTTGGAAAGATTGCGGACATAAGTGCAATAAGAAAAGACATTACTATATCCAGATAGATTGTTTCCGCCGCAACATTGAATACGGGAAAGTAGGCGCTCAGTTCTTTGCTGAATACTTTTGCCGCGGGAAAAGTAAGAACGATACCAAGAACAGTTCCTATCATTGTGATAAGTAGAGATTCACCAAATATCAAACCGGAAATGTGAAAGCCGCCGAATCCAAGCGTTTTGAAAACGGCATATTCACTAATCCTCTCACGGGCGGTCATGGCCATAGTATTGGCAACAACCGCCATGATAATAATGATAATTACAAAGGAAACCAGTTGTATGGCGATGACAATAGCCTCCGTCATGGAGATAAAGCTCAACTGAAAGGCTTTTTCGGTTTCAGTTAATGTTTCTGCCAGAGAGTTTTTAAATGTTTCATCTATCTTTACTGCGACATCCGCGGCCAGGTTCGGGCTGGTTAATCCTATCATGTAGAAGCCGACCTGATCCGCCCGCCGGGGGACGGTTTTTTTCAGGGTTTCGTTAAGATATTCCCAGTGAAAGATGAAGGCGGTTTCATCTACCGATTGATCTCTCCCCTTATAGATGCCACGTATTACAAAATCCCAGTTGCCCGGGAAAATGGTCCCTTTCAATGTGATCACATCGCCGATCTTCCAGCCGTACCTTTCCGCCAGCTTACGTCCGGCAATGGCTGCTTTTCGGTCACGGAGAAAGGCGGTTTTCTGGTCTGAGGAAATTACAAGCTCCGGATACAGTTTAAGATAGGTCTTCGGTTCCACAGCGTAATTTGCAAAGAAGTTTTTTTCGTCTATGTAGATACCACCGAACCAGTTACCGTAAGAAACTGTCTTCACACCTTTTACCTGTCGGATCTTTTCCTGATACGAAACAGGGAGTGGAAAAACAAGTGATATGGAATTTCTCGTCACAAGACGGCTGGCGGAGGAGGCGTCAACGCCCGCATACCAGGCGCTTATCACGGTACGAAGGAGACCGAAGGCAAGAATAGCGATAATGATGCCGAGGATGGTTAGAAAGGTGCGAAGTTTGTGGCGGCAAGCGTTTCTGAAAATGATCTTGAGGCTATACATTCAGAGCACCTTTATCGAGGCGCTTAATAATATGAGCCCTTTCCGCGGCCCTCGGATCATGAGTCACCATAATAATGGTTTTGCCAAGTTCATGCACAAGCCTTTCCATAAGATCAAGTACTTCATCAGCAGAAACTCTGTCCAGGTCGCCTGTCGGCTCATCCGCAACCAGCATGACGGGATCAGTTACAACTGCGCGTGCAATCGCCACGCGTTGTTGTTGACCGCCCGAGAGTTGGGAGGGGTAATGGTCCATCCTGTCTGCAAGGTTGACCATTTGCAGAACCATCTTCACATGCTCCCGCCTTTCTTTTCTTGAAAGGTCTGTCAAAAGCAGTGGAAGTTCAATATTCTCAAAAGCGGTCAGCACCGGGATGAGATGGTACAACTGAAAGATAAAACCGACATTTGTGGCACGCCATTGGGCAAGTTCAGTTTCGGAAAGTGAAGTAATATCCAGGCCGCCTACTCTGATTATGCCGGAGTCCGCTCTGTCAATGCCTGCTATGAGATTTAACAAAGTAGTCTTACCCGAACCTGAAGGACCCATAAATGCTAGAAACTCACCTTTATTGATATTCAAAGTAATATTATACAGAACTTGCAGAATCTGGTTGCCACGCCGGTAGGATTTACATATATTTTCTACTTCAACAATAGGTGTCTTGTTTTTCATTTACTGCTCAGATGTTTTTACCCTAACTCCATCCTTTACCTTTTTCAGCGGCTTAACTACCACTTTATCTCCAACTTCAACTCCTTGTAAAACTTCCGTCATGTCGCCGAGTTGTTTCCCAATGGTGATGGCCGTTTCAACCGCCCTGTCACCCTTGACCACATAAACCAGATTCTTTCCATTGCCCGTAATTACTGATGAAGAGGAAATCGCTTTTAAGGGTTTTTGTTCTTCCGGAGTGACCTTTCGCAAAAGAAACGCAACCTTTGCACTCATCTCAGGCAATATGCGGCTGTCTTTATCAATAAATTTCGTTTTTACCAACACGGTCGCCTTGGTCCGGTCCGCAGTCGGTACAATCATATGTACCTCTCCACGGAATCGTGAATCGGGCAAGGCGTCTAACTGAATTTCACAGGGCTGCCCCAGCCTTATCTGATGAATATTTGATTCAGAGACATCTACCTCTACCTGGAGGGAATCCATATCGGCTATGGTGACTACCGCCGCTTTAGCATTAGCAGCAGCCCCTATAGGAGTGACGATATCGCCTATATCGGCATTTTTGGTTAAGACAACAGCGTCAAAAGGGGCACGGATCAAGGTGTAGTCCAGGGCTACATTGGCGCCGTGAAGCGCCGCAGTTCCGGCCTTAACTGCCGCCCCAGCTGCTTCGACTGCTGCAATTGCCTTCCTGTAACGTGCTTCTGAAGAATCATATTCAGCCTTTGATACAAACCCATGCTCCAGCAAATCCTTATTCCTGTTGAAAGAAAGCAAGGCATCATTTAATTCTGCCTTCGCCTGTTCCAGATTATAACGTAGGGCCTTTAGGTTGGCTTCCGCCTGGTTCTTGGAAGCGGCAACATCCTCGCTTTCGAGCTTGGCAATCACCTGTCCGGCCTTTATCCGGCTTCCCTCTTCAACCGACAACGATATGAGACGTCCTGTTACTTTTGAGGCGACAGCAGCCTTACGTTGTGCTGCCACATATCCACTCGCATTCAACAGAGTAAAAGTCTGAGAAGGGTATATTTTTATCACGCTTGCAACTTCTACTTGAATGGACGGCGTTAGAATGCCTTTGACATAAAGAAATCCTACGATGATGATTATGGATATCAGGATAAATATCAGGTATAAATTCCTTTTCCCCTTTCCCCTGTGTCTGGTAACTTTCGCTTTGTCAATGCGCAGTTTTGCAATATCCTCATTCGCCATTTATGTAAACTCCTCATCAGGTGGATTTACAAATTCCTATTTTATCAATTTGCTACTTTATTCGTTTTGATTTAACACCGATTTTCGCGGAGCTATAACCGTCATTTGAGGACAAGATTTTGATGC
>JASEGZ010000063.1 GCA_030018935.1 Syntrophales bacterium | reverse complement strand
ATTTGCGATATCCTTTTCACTTGAAAATCCCCCCAGCCCCCCTTTGGAAAAGGGGGGTGAGGGGGGATTTTCATCTTTTATATTGTTCACGACCAAAAAGAAGAGAAGGATATAGGTCAACTGGCGCAAAACCTCATAGACGCCCGTATAGGGATTTATGGTGTGGATGAGCGAGAAAAGAAGGGCCAGGAAGTAAACTAAGATGGGAAGCCCCAGCGGGGAGAGATAAATACCTGATTTTCTTGGGGAAATATTTCCCCAGGCCCAAACTACTATGAGAAGAGAGACAATAAGGCTTACGAAGCACTCTTTTGGCAGGGTATATAGGTCCCAAACCTGGGGTAAAAAGAGGATGGGAGTGAGAGCGACCAGTAATAAAAATCCACCTCTAGGTAAAGAAAAACTCAAACCTCCTCCGTTCCTCCCAAAATCCATCCGAAAAATCATGCAAGGGGAATAACCTTACCGGTGTCGGGTAAAGTAGGGCAGTGGGAAAGTAAAACTCTGTGAGAGCAGTTGCTTATGTCTTGTCCATTAACTTCAGGAACGGCTTGAACAGGTCAATGGGGATGGGAAAGATGGTTGTTGAGTTATTCTCCGCGGCAATCTGGTTCAGGGTCTGAAGGTATCTGAGCTGTAAGGACATCGGTTGTGTTTCCATCAGGGCTGCCGCCTCGATCAGTTTCTGAGCGGCCTGAAACTCACCCTCGGCATTGATGATCTTTGCCCGCCGTTCCCTCTCCGCCTCCGCCTGTTTGGCCATGGCACGTTTCATCTCCTCCGGCAGGTCAATATGCTTGACTTCCACCAGCATGACCTTAATCCCCCAGGGATCGGTGCTTCGATCCAGGATTTCCTGCAGGCTCAGATTGATCTTTTCCCGTTCCGACAAAATTTCATCCAGTTCCACCTGTCCACAGATGCTCCTTAAGGTCGTCTGGGCGAGCTGAGAGGTCGCATAGAGGAAGTTTTCCACATCAACGATGGCGGCATTGGCCTCTAAGACCCGGAAGTAGAGCACGGCATTAACTTTGATAGACACATTGTCCTTCGTGATCACGTCCTGAGAAGGGACATCCATGGTGATAGTGCGCATATCTACCCTGACCATTTTATCTACGATAGGGATCAGGATGACGAGACCGGGGCCTTTTGTATCTATGATTCTCCCCAGACGAAAGATGACAGCCCTCTCATACTCATTGAGTATCCTGATGGCCGATGCCAGAAACATGACAACTAAGACAACTAAGACAATAATTAGGTACATTTTTTTATCCTCCTTTTTTGTTTAAATTTCTTGAACTTTTACCCTAAGACCCTCAACTTCGACAACCCTGACCCTCTTTCCCTTCTCGACCAATTTATCACTGAATGCATTCCAGTACTCGCCCTTGATAAAAACCTTTCCCTCTTCATAGACATCGGTAATCGCTCTACCTTCCCTACCTACCGTACCCTCCTTTCCTGTATGACGTTTCCTCATCTGGGCCTTAAGGGCAAGGGCTATAACACCGGCAAAAAACAAGGAGATAATCGCAAGTGCCGGCATCATCACCTTTAGTGACACCCTGAGAGCGGGATCAGGAGATTCAAAGAGCATTAAAGAGCCTATCATCAGAGAAATGATGCCTCCAATGGTAAGAATACCATGGCTGACCACCTTGACTTCTGCAATAAAAAGGATGATACCGAGCAGAATGAGAAGAACACCCGCATAATTGACTGACAGGGTCTGCAAGGCAAAAAATGCAAGGATGAGGGAAATACCGCCGATTACGCCTGGAAATATGACACCCGGATGGGCAAGCTCAAAATAGAGACCGGCAAGACCCAACAGCAGAAGGATATAGGCGATATTGGGATCGCTCAAGGCAGACAGTATCCTGTGCCGCATTCCCATCTTTTTATCATTGATGACGGCCCCTTTTGTTTTCAGGATACTTTTTCCCGCAGGGAGGGTTATCTCCTTATTGTCAGCCTGTTCTAACAGTTGATTCAGGTCAGCGGCAACGAAATCAATCACCCCGAGCTTGAGCGCCTCTTCGGCTGTGATGGATTCACTTTTCCTGACCGCCCTTTCCACCCATTTCTCATTTCGTCCCCTTTTTTTCACGATACTCTTGGCGTAGGCTACGGCGTCGTTTTCCACTTTTTTAATCATTGTTTTATCCATCTTACCAATGCCGAGACCGACCGGGTGAGCCGCCCCGATGTTTGTACCGGGGGCCATGGCGGCAACATTCGCGGCAACTGTGATAATCGCCCCTGCCGAGGCCGCCCTGGCACCGGAGGGAAAGACAAAAACGATAACGGGAAGGGGGGCATTGAGGAGACCTTTTACGATGTCCCTCATGGCCAGGTCCAGCCCCCCCGGTGTATCGAGAAGGATGATCAAGCCCTCCGCCCCTCCTTTTGCCGCTTCATTGATGTTCTGGAGGATGTATTCGGCAACCGGCGGCGTAATGGCGGAACTGACCGTAATAACATCAAAAACAGGGGAGGGGGCTTTATCTTTTCCGTAAGACGGAGACGGTAGCCAGACGGAAAAGAGCATTAAGGTGAAAATCAAGGTAAGTATCCCGATTCTTCTGCTTAGCATTACTTTACCTCACAAAAGGCTGGTGAATGATCTGGGGTTGCAGGTCAGGCGAGGCCCTCCATAATCATCTTAACGTCTTCCCACACCTGCTTTTTTGCGCCGGGATTCCTCAAAAGGTAGGCGGGATGATACGTGGGCATAAGTTTTATGCTATGATACGCATGAAATTTCCCGCGCAGGACTGTAATGGGAACATCTGTTTTGAGCAGGGTATGGGCCGCAGAGGTACCGAGGGCACAGATTATCTTAGGTCTTATCGCTTCAAGCTGCCTGATCAGAAAAGGCTCACACGCCTCGATTTCATCCAGCTTTGGGTTCCGATTCCCCGGTGGTCGGCATTTCAAGATGTTGCATATATAAACATCTTCTCTCGTCAATTTCATGGCTGTAATGATCTTGGTGAGAAGCTGACCAGCACGCCCCACAAACGGTCTCCCCTGCCTGTCTTCATCTTCCCCTGGCGCCTCACCGACGAACACGAGATTCGCCTGCGGGTTACCCTCACCAAAAACGAGATTGGTTCTGACCCGGCAGAGAGGGCATCTCTGGCAATCGCCGATTTCCCTCCTCACCTCTTCGAGGGTAAGGGAGGGCGATTTCTCACTTGAAAATCCCCCCTCACTCCCCTTTTTCAAAGGGGGGCTGGGGGGATTTCCCTCTCCCTTCAGGTAGAGAGAAGACAGCGGTCGACCGAACTCCATAAATGACTGGATAAAGGTCTTGAGAGACCCCGCCATTTTGAGGAGTTCTCCCCTCATTTCTTCTCTTGCATTAGCCATAAGCTGCTCATCGTCCACTGTTCACTGACCCTACTTTTCTCTCGTAGGTTCGCACGCAGGCTAAAGCCTGCAGCTACGGACTATCATCTTCTTTACCCTGTCCAGAATCCTGTCCGCCACCTCTGTCTTATCCATCATGGGCAGGTCCTCTATCTCCCCATCCCGGCTTAAGATCTTGACAATGTTTGTATCGGACTGAAATCCAGCGCCTTCCTTAGTCACATCATTGGCAATGATAAAATCCATATTTTTTTCTAACATCTTGACCTTTGCATTTTCTATCAGGTTTTCTGATTCCATGGCAAAGCCGACGAGGATTCGCCTTCCTTTCTTTTTACCGACCTCTGAGATAATATCAGGATTCTTCTCCAGAGAGATGGCAAGGGGGCCATCCTGCTTTTTTATCTTGGAGCTGGAATAGACAGCAGGGCGATAATCGGCCACCGCAGCGGTTTTGATAATAACGTTTGATGCTTCGAGATTTTTCATGACGGCGTCTCTCATCTCAACGGCGCTTGATATGGGGATGAATTTAACACCCCGGGGAACCGGCAACGATGAAGGACCGCTGATGAGGGTCACTTCTGCTCCTCTTCGCCTGGCCATCTGTGCCAGGGCATAGCCCATCTTCCCCGAAGAACAATTGGTCATATACCTTACCGGGTCAAAGGGTTCCCGGGTAGGACCTGCGGTGATAAGTATCCTTTCTCCCCTTAGGTCCTTCACGGTCAGGATTGACTCGACCTCTTCCACAATCTCAGACACCTCGGCCAGTCTTCCCGTCCCCTCGGATTTGCAGGCGAGTTCCCCGTATGCCGGTTCGATAAACAGGTAACCCCTTGAGGCGAGTTTTTCTATATTTTCCTTCACAATAGCATTGGTATACATATTTGCATTCATGGCGGGACAGATGAGGACAGGCGCCTTCGTGGCTATAACTGTGGTTGTCAGAAGATTATCCGCGATACCGGAGGCGATCTTCCCGATGATATTTGCCGTTGCCGGTGCGATTACCATGATGTCCGCATATTCGGCGAGACTTATGTGAGCTATTTCAGATTCTCTTATCGGAGAAAACATATCACAAAAGACCGGATTTTCTGAGAGCGTCTGGAGAGTAAGGGGTGTGATGAATTCCGTGGCATTTTTCGTCATGATCACCCTTACATAAGCCCCCCTCCGGATGAACTCCCTCACCAGTTCCGCCGATTTGTAGGCGGCGATACCACCTGTTATACCAACAACTATTTTCTTACCCTTTAACATCTGTCAATTCCTTGTAGCCATCGTTGAAAACCGGTTGTATTTCAATATTTTTTAAAAATAATAACAGTTATAAAAAGCAATATCAAGTTAATTGATTAACAGCGAAGGGAGACGCTTTTAACTTGCAAAACAATCGGAAAATCATTATTAAGAGACCTCTGAAAAAGGATGCTCCCGATTAAGAGACCTGAAAAAGGATGCTCCCGGGGCGAATTAAGATTTTTTCGCTAACAATTGAGGCTCTTGCAAAAGTCCAATTCTGGTAGCCGCAGGCTTTAGCCTGCGTTTTGTAACATATTGAAAACAAAGAAAACACGCAAACTAAAGTTTGCGGCTACATTTTAATTTCAAGACTTTTGCAATTACCTCAATTATCAATCAATTACACGAGGTGTTTCATGAAAAAGCTGCGACCTTTTACCATCGTTCTTGTAGTTTTTGTGGTTGTTGCCGCCATTGGAGGGGGTTGGTGGTTCTTCACGACCTCCTGTGAGGGTGAAAAGCCTGTTCTTAAATTCAATCAGGATATCAGCGCCATAGGACGGCAGAATGTCTTCGATATTACCTTTATGGATCAGAAGAGCGGCCTCCGCAATACGGTGATTACCATCGTCCAGGACAATAAAACGACCATTCTTTCCTCCATTGACTATCCTCAAAAGGGGATAAAAAAGAAATCGTTGTCTCTTATCATTGATCCTCTAAGTCTGAAGCTTCACGATGGTAAGGCCACACTCAATATCTCGGCTGTTGATTATTCGCTGCGAAAAAATAAGACCAGCTTTACAAGACATGTAAACATTGATTTAACACCACCACAGATATACCCGCTCAATCCTGTGAATAATATCAATCCCGGCGGCGCCTGCGTTATCCTTTACAGGACATCTGAACCGGTTTCAACAAGTGGGGTCCAGGTTGAAAATCACTTTTCTCCGGGATACCCCATCACCCTTTTCGGTAAATCCTGTATCATTACCTATTTTGCCCTTCCCATCCACGCAAGAAACGGTCAGATAAATATCAGGATTGTCGCCAAGGATCACGCAGGAAACGAATCATCCAGTAGCCTCCCCTGTTTGATTAGAGACAAAAAATTTCGCCGCGATAAAATGAATCTGTCAGAGAGTTTTTTGCAGCAAAAAATGCCTGAATTCCAGCTCCTGAATCCCAACCTCCGTGGGAAGACTCCTCTGGAAACTTTTATATACGTCAATGGATTGATGCGTAAGGATAATGATGAAACCATCGAGACAATCTGTCAAAAAACGAGTCCGAGGCAACTCTGGGAGGGAACATTCCTGAGGATGAAAAACGCCTCGCCCATGGCCTTATTTGGTGATAAGAGGACCTATCTGTACGAGGGAAAGGCAGTGGGTGAAAGTATCCACCTGGGTGTTGATCTCGCTTCGACGAAACACGCCCCCGTCGAAGCTGCCAACCATGGTATTGTTGCTTTTGGCGGTTTTATCGGCATTTACGGCAACACCATCCTGATTGACCACGGTCTCGGGTTGTTTACTCATTACGCCCACCTGGGAACGATCAATGTCAGAAAGGGACAGCAGGTAAAGAAGGGTGAGGTCATCGGTTATACAGGTTTATCTGGCCTTGCCGGCGGTGATCATCTTCACTTTGGAGTTGTGGTGGGAGGACGGTTTGTAAATCCCCAGGAATGGTGGGATGCCCACTGGATAACCGATAATATCAGTAAGAAAATGGAGCTTCTTTAGAGGAGAATACATGCATTATAACACAGCATTGAGGGGTTACACGGCAAAACGGGTCGAGGAGATCGAATCCGCCGATATCCTCGTTGGTATCCCATGCTACAATAGTGAGGCTACCATCGCCCATGTGATCCAGATGGTTACCCATGGCCTGGCGAAACATTACAAAGAGCGAAGAGCTGTGATTTTCATTGCCGACGGAGGATCAACAGACGATAGCCGGGAGGCGGCCAGAGAGTTTCAGATCAAGCCCTGGCAGGAAAAGATCGTCTCCATATACCGGGGGCCGGCAGGCAAGGGAACAGCCCTGAGGTCTGTGTTCGAGGCGGCAAATCGGCTCGGGGTTCAGGCATGCGCCGTGGTGGATTCAGACCTTCGCAGCATCACACCGGACTGGGTTAAATATCTCCTGTATCCCGTGCTGGAAAATGGATACCAGTTCGTGGCTCCGGTCTATGTCCGACACAAGTATGATGGAACCATCACCAATAATATCGTATATAACCTTACCAGGGCCCTCTACGGCAAGCGTATCCGACAGCCGATCGGTGGAGACTTTGCCCTCTCAAGTGAAGTGGCCAGGTTTTACGCTGAGCAGGACGTATGGGAAACGGATGTGGCCCGATACGGCATTGATAGCTGGATGACCACAAACGCCATCACTCAGGGTTTCCGAATCTGTCAGTCTAACCTGGGTGTCAAGATCCACGATGTCAAGGATCCCGGGCAGCACCTGGGGACGATGTTCCGTCAGGTAGTCTGGACCATCTTCTCTCTCATGGAAAAACATGAGAACTACTGGAAAGGGATTCGTGGGAGCGAGCCGGTAGAGACCTTCGGTTTCGAGGAGTATAGGGAACCGGAAGCGATAAAGGTGGATCTGGAAGGGATGATCCAGCACTTCAAGATAGGTTTCCAGCAATTTTCTGCCTTATGGAAGGATATCTTCTGCAGGGAGTGCTTTGAGGAAATCAGAAAGGCCACTAAAATGGAGGCGAGCCATTTCTATCTTTCCACCGATGCCTGGGTTCAGATACTCTATGAGTTAGCGGCTACCTTCCATGCCTGGCGTGTCAACCGCTACAAACTGGTAGATTTGATGACGCCGCTGTACTACGCCCGGGTGGCCTCTTTCGTCAGGCAAACCTGGGAAATGTCCTCTCAGGAGGCCGAAGCTCTGGTGGAGGAACAGTGTCTGAAATTTGAGAAACACAAGGATTACCTGATTCATCTGTGGGATCAAAAATCTGGATAACCAATCTCTTTTACGTAGCGATCATTGGATGGAATGTTAACCGTTTTATTATGTCGTATGTCGTACGTCATAAGTCATAAAGACGTATGACGTATGACGTATGACGTATTATGTCGTATGTCATAGCATCAATGGACATACATCTTTCTCCCTGCAAGCAAGGTAATTCTCTTTCACGGAATTGGTCTAAATTACTATTGACGCCTAATTCAAGGCCGGATAGAGTTTTTAACTGAATAAGGGGACAATTTTTGTGAAAAAATTTGATACCGAGGTTCGCCTGGCCCGGGAAATGACATTGATGGATGCCACTCTTATCGGGGTTGGCGCAATGATCGGGGCGGGTATTTTCGTTTTGATCGGTATTGCCGCCGGCGTGGCCGGTCCGGCGCTTATCCTCTGTTTCGCATTGAACGGATTTGTAGCGCTCTTCACGGCTATGTCATACGCTGAGTTGGGTTCTTGTTATCATGATGCCGGCGGCGGCTATCTCTGGGTAAAGGAGGGCCTACCCAAGTGGAACGGCTTTTTATCAGGATGGATGAGCTGGTTTGCCCACGCTGTGGCGTGTAGTTTGTATGCCCTGGGTTTCGG
>JASEGZ010000062.1 GCA_030018935.1 Syntrophales bacterium | reverse complement strand
GACATAAGACGTATGTTTTATGACGTATGACGTATTTCCGAGGTTTCATGAGAATCATCGGAGGTAAGGCTAGAGGTAGACGCCTTAATTTACCGAGGGGATATCGGCTCAGGCCCACCTCTTGCCGGCTCAGGGAAACGCTTTTCAATATACTTCCTCCCATGGAAGGAAAGTCGTTTCTTGATCTTTACGCGGGAAGCGGAGCGATCGGCCTGGAAGCCTTAAGCAGGGGGGCGGTGAAGGTTGTATTTGTAGAAAAGAATTGGATACTCGCCCATGTCATCAAGGGAAACCTCGGCGGTAGTGAATTTGAAGGCAGGTACGAAATCCTTGCCGTAGAGGGAAAGAGGGGTATCAGGACACTGGGTAAGAAGGGGATGCGGTTTGATTTCCTATTTGCCGATCCGCCCTACGAGAGGGGTCTTGTCGGAGAAACCCTGCGGTGTATTGGTGAGGAAGGTTTGCCCTCCGAAGATAGTTTTGTCATCATCCAACACTCAATAAGAGAAGAATTAGAACAACGGCCGGCAGACCGGTTTATCTTGATGGATCAGAGAAGATATGGTGATACAATTCTGTCTTTTTTGAAATTAAACTTGTAACTACTCAGGTGGATAGACTAAAGGCGGAAGACTATTAGGACACTTCAGTCTTCAGCCTAAATACCTGAGTAGTTACTTAAACTTGAAGAAGGGACAGATATGAAAACAGCGGTGTACCCCGGTTCTTTTGATCCCATTACAAACGGACATGTGGACATTATTACGAGAGGTTTGAAATTATTTGATGAAATCATCGTCCTCGTTGCCTATAACCCGGAGAAAAGATATCTCTTTTCCGTTGAGGAAAGGATGGAGATGATCAGAGAGGTTATCAGGGAACATGAGAAAGATCGTAAGCGGATAACGGTTGACTCCGCTCCGGGGCTCCTCGTGGACTACGTCAAAAATTCAGGTGCAGATGTTATCCTGAAGGGGTTGAGGGCCGTGTCGGACTTCGAATATGAGTTTCAGATGACCCTCATCAACCGGAGGTTGAATAGAGAGGTAGAAACAGTGTTTCTCATGACCGGTTTCAGGTGGTTTTTCACAAGTTCCAGTATCGTAAAAGAGGCGGCCAGTTTGGGAGGGTCGGTAAAAGGAATGGTGCCGGACATCGTTTACCAGAAACTCCAGCAAAAATACGGATTTTCAGCACAGCGATGAAAAGGAAAAATTATGAAGCTCTCATCAAGAATAACGATGATCAAACCTTCTCCTACCCTGGCGATTACAATGAAAGCCAATGCGCTACGGGCAGAGGGAAGAGATGTTATCGGCTTTGGTGCAGGGGAACCTGATTTCGATACCCCCCTTCACATTAAAATGGCTGCCATCAGGGCCATCGAGGGGGGATTTACCAAGTACACCCCAGTCGGCGGTACAGATGAATTAAAAGATGCGATTATCCGTAAATTGCAGAAAGACAATCGGCTAAACTACTCCCGAGGCGAGATTGTCGTTTCCTGCGGGGCCAAACATACTCTCTATAATCTTGCCCAGGTTCTCTTTGAAGAGGGTGATGAGGTTATCATTCCGTCGCCTTACTGGGTTTCCTATCCCGATATCATCGTTCTTGCCGGTGCGCAACCGGTCATTGTGGAAGCAAAAGAAACCAATGGCTTCAAGCTCCAGCCGGAACAACTCGAGGGTGCAATCGGTAAACATACAAAAGCGGTCATTTTGAACAGTCCCTCAAATCCGACCGGCGCTGCCTATACCCGGACAGAACTGGAAGCTCTCGCGGAGGTGATAGTCCCCAAAGGGATTTTTGTCATTTCCGACGACGTTTACGAAAAGATCATCTATGACGCAATTTCCTTCTGTAATATTGCCTCTATCAGTGAAGAGATGAAAAAGATGACGGTTGTCGTCAACGGTGTGTCCAAGGCTTACGCCATGACAGGCTGGAGGATCGGTTATGCCGCCGGCCCTTCTGAGATTATATCCGCCGTTACCATGATTCAAAGTCAGAGCACATCTAATCCCTCTTCGATCTCGCAGAAAGCGGCTGTGGAGGCCCTGATGGGAAATCAGGATGTTGTCACGGAAATGGTGGGGGAATTTGGGAAGAGAAGAAACTGTATCGTGGAAAAACTCAATGCAATACCAAGCATCGCCTGTATGAACCCTGCCGGGGCTTTCTACGTTTTTCCCAACGTCTCTTCATTATTCGGACGTTCATGGCGGGGAAAAACCATCTCCAGTTCATCTGATCTTACCGAGTATCTCTTAGAGGAGGCCAATGTTGCTGTCGTGCCGGGCGGCGAGTTCGGTTGTGACCACTATATACGTCTCTCCTATGCCACGACGATGAAAAATATCGAAGAAGGGCTGCAACGAATAAGAGATGCCGTGGCGAAGCTTGACTGATCCGCAGGTGGTAAACCGCGGCAAAGGTATTATGCCCCTTAACTTCTCACCGGCTTATTCACCCCTCCAGGCCAGCTACGTCCATAAAATTTGCCATTGAATGTAATTCCCTGTTGTTATATTTTTACCCACCATGAACAACTCATCAGGAAGGTTTAACAAAAGGAAGAAAACGAGACCTGTTTTCTTAGGCGGCGTCCAGATAGGCGGTGACGCGCCTGTCGTCGTTCAATCCATGACCTGCACCGATACGAGGGATGTAAAGGCCACTGTCGCGCAGATCAGGCAGCTTGAAGAGGCGGGTTGTGAGGTCGTTAGGATTGCAGTTCCCGATAAGGAGGCGGCGGTTGTCCTGACAGAGATCAAAAAACAGATCACGATACCCCTTATCGCTGATATACATTTTAATCATCACCTTGCCATAGAGGCCATCAGAATGGGTGTGGATGGTATCAGGATCAACCCGGGAAATATCGGCCCGGGAAAAATAAAAGAGATCGTCAGGTTTGCGAAACCACGGGGTTGCGTGATTCGCCTTGGCATCAACGCCGGATCTCTCGAAAAAGATCTCTTGGTAAAGTACGGGGGGCCGACTGCCGATGCCTTGGCCGAGAGCGCTATGAGGAGTCTTGTCCTTCTCGAGGATATGGGCGCTCCCGCAATTAAGCTGTCCCTGAAATCTTCAGATGTGCCTACCATGGTCGAGGCCTATCGAACCGTATCGAGGCAGACAGATTACCCCCTTCACCTTGGCGTAACAGAAGCGGGAAGCCTCTTAAATGCCGCCATCAAGTCTTCTATCGGTATCGGAATTCTTCTCTATGAGGGGATCGGGGATACGATCAGGGTTTCGATAACCGGCAATCCCGTACCTGAAATTGATGTGGCCTACGGGATACTCCGGGCGATGGATATCAGAAAGGTAGGTCCTGACATCATATCCTGTCCTACCTGCGGTCGCTGTGAAATTGATCTTCTCAGGCTGACGGAAGAGGTGGAGGAAAGGTTGGTCGGGATGAAGGCATATCTCAAGATCGCCCTGATGGGGTGTGTGGTGAACGGGCCAGGTGAGGCTGCCGAGGCGGATATAGGAATTGCCGGTGGCCGCGGATGGGGAATGCTTTTCAAGAAAGGCCAGGCGATCAGAAAAATAAAGGAGAGAGATTTTGTCCGGGTGTTGCTGGAAGAGATAGGTACTTTAAAAAAAGTTGGAAGTGTCTAAAGTGGGAAGTGGAAAGTTAAAGGAATAGTTTTTAGCTTTAGGCACTTCCCATTTTAGCGCACTTTAGGCACTTTTCCACTTTATGCGGATTAGGCACTTAGAATAGGAGGTCCAATGCGTTATTCGGAGATGTTCTTGCCCACAGGAAGAGAGATTCCTTCCGATGCGGAGGTTGTCAGTCACCAGCTCATGATCAGAGCGGGAATGATACGGAAATTGGCCAGTGGTATCTATTCATACCTTCCCCTCGGCTACAGGGTGATCCGGAAGGTGGAACAGATCGTCCGGGAAGAGATGAACAGGGCCGGTGCTGAGGAGGTACTTCTTCCCCTGGTCCAGCCTGCTGAACTCTGGCAGGAATCAGACCGATGGGTGCATTATGGTAGAGAACTTCTCAGGTTCAGAGATCGCCATGACAGGGAATACTGCCTCGGTCCTACTCATGAGGAGGTCATCACCGATCTTGTCCGCCATGAAATCAAGACCTATCGTCAGCTTCCTAAAAACCTCTATCAGATCCAGACCAAATTCCGCGACGAGATCAGGCCAAGGTTCGGGGTCATGCGCTGCCGGGAGTTCGGCATGAAGGACGCTTACAGCTTCGATACTAACGAGGAAGGCGCCGAGATAACCTACGGAAAGATGTTTAATGCCTATAACAGGATCTTCAGGCGATGTGGTCTCAGGTTCAGAGCGGTAGAGGCTGATACGGGCAACATCGGGGGGAGTTTTTCCCATGAATTCATGGTAATCGCCGATTCGGGAGAAGACTGTCTTGTTTTCTGCAATGCCTGTGATTATGCGGCGAACATCGAAAGGGCGGAAATTGCCAGACCTCCTCAAGAGAAAATTGATGAAAAAGACTTACCCCCCCCTGAGGATGTCTATACACCTGGGGTGAAAACGATCGAAGAGGTCTGTGCATTTCTGCAGGTAAACCCACAGGACGTGGTAAAAACACTGGTCTTTAACGCAGATGGTCATCCCGTTGCTGTTCTTGTGAGGGGTAATGAAGAGATCAATCCCATCAAGCTGAAAAACTATCTCGGATGCGATCTCCTCGAACTGGCAACGGATGAGATGATTTATAAGGAGACAGGTTCAACAAAGGGGTTCGCCGGGGCCATGGGGATCAAAACGGAAATCATCGCCGATTATTCTCTCATCAACATGAGCAATTTTGTCATGGGGGCTAATAGAGAGGATTACCATATAAAAAATGTAAATATAGGGAGAGATTTCGAGGTCAAGGCGTTTGCCGATTTAAGACTGGTAAGAGAAACAGATTTCTGCCCCCGTTGCAAAAGTACACTTAAATTTGCCAGAGGGATCGAATGCGGTCACATCTTTAAATTGGGCACCAAGTACAGCAAGGCGATGAAGGCCACCTACCTTGACAAGAATGGCCAGGAGCAATACATGGTCATGGGCTGTTACGGCATCGGTATCGGGAGAACAGTTGCGGCATGCATAGAGCAGAATTATGACGAAGACGGCATGATATGGCCCATGCCGCTGGCGCCTTACCATGTCATTATCACACCGGTTAATATTAACGATAAGTCCCAATCAGTTGCCGCCGAAGATCTCTATCAATCTCTCAGGGAGAAAGGTGTTGAGGTCATCCTGGACGACAGGGATGTCCGGCCGGGTATAAAGTTCAAAGACGCCGACCTGATCGGTATTCCGCTAAGAGTAACGATCGGACCCAAGAGGCTCGCCGAGGGAAAGGTAGAGATCAGAACAAGGAGATTAGGTGACGTGGAAGCCCTCCCGCTAAAAGAGGCGAAGGATTTTGTCATCAAGTGCATCAATGAAGAAATGTCATGTTACGCATAACGGATATCCTGGATAAGACCCAATCCTATCTCTCTCCGGAGGAGCTGGAGATCATAGAAAAAGCGTATATCTTTTCCGCTTCTGTCCATCAGGGACAGGTACGCCTGTCCGGAGAGCCTTATCTTACCCATCCGATGGAGGTAGCCGGGATACTTGCCGATATGAAGTTAGATGCAGCAACCATCGTCACCGGTTTGCTCCACGATACGGTAGAGGATACTCTCACCAACCCTCCTCAGATAAAAGAAGCTTTCGGTAAGGAGGTCGCATTTCTTGTAGACGGACTGACCAAGATAAGTAAGGTTACCTTTGGAAGTCAGGAAGAACGACAGGCGGAAAACTTCCGGAAAATGATCCTGGCCATGTCTTCAGATATCAGGATACTCCTGGTCCGGCTGGCGGACAGGGTTCACAATATGAGAACCCTTGAATTTCAAACATCTGAAAGACAGCAATTCATCGCCACAGAGGCGCTTGAGTTATACGCCCCACTGGCAAACCGCCTCGGTATCTACTGGATGCAGGTAGAACTGGAAGATCTGGCCTTCCGGTACCTCCATTTTGAAGCGTATAATGAACTGGCCAGGCGGGTAACAAAGAAAAAAGAGAAGAGAGAAAGATATACCGCAGAAGTAAAATCCATTTTACGAAAGGAGATGGACAGGTTCGGCATTGACTGTGAGGTTGAGGGACGGGCAAAGTATTTTTACAGTATCTATAAAAAAATGCAGAGACAGCAGATCAACTTCGATGAGGTCTATGACCTTACCGCCTTCAGGATCATCCTCGACTCAGATAAGGAAATTGAATGTTACGAAGTGTTGAGTATTATCCATGCCCTCTGGAAACCGGTGCCGGGGCGTTTTAAAGATTATATCGCCATGCCGAAGGCAAACAATTATCGCTCCCTTCATACAACGGTCATCGGTCCTTATGGCGAGAGGGTAGAAATTCAGATCCGCACCCGGCCCATGCATGAGTGGGCGGAAGGGGGTATTGCCGCCCACTGGAGATACAAAGAAGAACGGGATGCCTATCTTGGCGACGACGAGGAACAGATCAAAAAGCTGCGAGAATTGTTAGAGGTTCAACAGGAGCTGAAACATCCCCGGGAGTTCATGACCAATTTAAAACTGGCCCTTTTCCCGGAGGATGTCTATGTGTTCACACCAAAGGGCGAAGTGAAATCCTTTCCGAGAGGCGCCACTCCCATTGATTTTGCCTACAGTATTCATACAGATGTTGGCCATCAGTGCGTCGGCGCCAAGGTTAACAGGAAAATTGTGCCCCTTAAGTATGAACTCGCCAATGGTGATACCGTTGAAATTATCACCCAGGCAGGGCATCACCCCAGTAAGGACTGGTTGAAATACGCCGTTACCTCGAGGGCCAGATCCAAGATAAGAAACTGGATAAAAACAGAGGAAAGAGAAAAGAGTGTCACGCTCGGTAAAGACCTCCTGGAGAGCGAATGCAAAAGGCACCATCTGAAGTTGAGTCAGATTATTAAATCCGAAGAAATCAAAAAAATCTACGAGGAATATTCCATAAATTCACCTGACGACCTGATGGCTATTGTCGGTTATGGGAGGGTATCACCCAAACGGATCGTTCAGTATTTCTTACCCGAGGATGAGGCAAAGGGCGATGAAACCATTCCTGAAAAGAGAAAGAAGAGAAGTTCTGATTCCATGGGCATTTCCCTGACCGGGATCGAAGATGTCATGGTCAGGTTCGCAAAATGTTGCCATCCCATACCGGGCGATGAGATTTCAGGATACATCTCCAGGGGCAGAGGGGTAGTGATTCACTCAGTAAGTTGCCCCAGCATCCAGGAGATGGATACGGAAAGGCTCGTTAATGTTGCCTGGAACATCAAGGAAAAACATACCTATCCAGTGCAGATGAGGGTTATCTGCCAGGATAAAAAAGGTGTCCTGGCTGAGATCAGCAACGTGATATCCTCTTTAGATGTTAATATCTCTCAGGCCAATATTGATACGAGGCCAGATATGCAGGCTATATGTGATTTTAAGATGGACGTGAGCGATTTGGACCATTTTAACCAGATCATCTCCGCCATCAAAAAATTAAAGAGCGTCATCTCGGTGGACAGAATCAGAAAGCCATAAGTTGCGGGACAAAGGAAGGCTAAGTTCTTGACAAAAAATGATCATCTGCTGTATGAAGCACAAAACTTAAAAGTATCAGCCTGGAAAAGAGATCAGATGAAACAACGGTCCCTCAAAAGAATTGTTTCCCTATTGATCTTTCTGGTTTTTCCCCTGATGGTGGCAACGATTGCCATGGCTGGCCCCCCCGGAGGCAAACATCTGGTAGTGATTGACCCGGCTCACGGCGGAACAGAGAAGGGTACCAGACTATCCGACAGATACTATGAAAAAGATGCAACTCTTAACATAGCCCTGTCACTGCAGAAAGAATTGAGTAGATGGGAAAACATTCGCGTTCAGCTTACAAGATACACGGACGGGAACATTCCTATATTTGACAGGATAAGGATTGTTAGGATGTCACACCCCGAAGTGTTTATCAGCCTTCATGTCAATGCAGGTTTTGGGAAAAACTCGACGGGCTACGAGGTCTATTTCCCTGGCTTTAAGTCAACTTCAACTGGCGAAAGCGACACAGCAGAAATTCTCAGGGATATGGCCAAAAACAAATATCTCAATGACAGCGTCAGGTTGGCGCAGACGATTCAGAAAAACATGGAGAAAGTATTCCCCAGAAAGGGCAGAGGGCTTCGTGATGCCCCCATCGCCGTCCTTACCGGTTTATCCATACCGGCCGTTGTTGTAGAGATCGGATTTGCAACAAATCTGGAAGAGAGAGAAAAAATAATGGATGAAACGACACAAAGTGCTATTGTGCAGGCATTGAGTACAAGCATAAGAGAATACTTTTAGACTATTCAGGACCAGAATGAAGTCATAAGTCATAAGTCGTAAGTCTTTAGACTTGAAACTTGAAAGAGGGGTTCTATTCTGATCAAGATTGTATTTGCCTCCAAAAACAATGGGAAAATAAAAGAAATTAAGGCCATGCTTGAGGGGCTTCCCGTAGTTCTCCTTTCACTTAATGACTATAAGGATATTCCCGACATCATTGAAGATGGGAAAACATTCTTAGAGAATGCCCTTAAGAAGGCAAGGATTGTCTCAGAATTTACCGGTGAAATGGCCCTTGCCGACGATTCGGGACTGGAGGTGGATTATCTGGGGGGAGAACCGGGTATTTATTCATCCAGATATTCTGGAAAAAATGCTACAGATGAGAGTAACATACAGAAACTTCTCGAAAATTTGCGGGGTGTCCCCCCCGAAAAAAGGGGAGCCTCCTTTAGGTGTGTATTGGTGCTTTACCGGCCGGAGGGTACCTTTGAATCCTTTGAGGGTGAATTGCGTGGACAGATTCATGATAAACCCGTGGGAGAAGGGGGCTTCGGTTACGATCCGGTATTTTTTCTGCCCGAAAGGGGTATAACAGTGGCACAACTCCTGCCGGAAGTGAAAAACATGATCAGCCATCGGGCACAGGCATTTCATCAACTCAAAAAGAGCTTGAAAACGGGGCGTAACGCAGCCTGGTAGCGTGCCTGCTTTGGGAGCAGGATGTCGCAGGTTCAAATCCTGCCGCCCCGACCAG